>JAFOTD010000093.1 GCA_017388175.1 Clostridia bacterium
CACACGGATAACGTATTTTTGACGCATTTGCGGGTTATACTGACAGTGTCAAAAGGAAAGCGGCTTTACCCCTTCCGCGATCCGATTAGACTAAGGACCTGACTCCTCCTTATCATTACCCCCCTCTATCCTTGAAGAAACCGCCCTTACCCCGGGGCGGTTTCGATTTTTATGCGATTCCCCGAACCAGCCCGGAAGCGGGCGGAAAACCCGATAAAAAAAGAGCTTCCCATGTGCGGGAAGCTCTTTTCGTGTCGGTCAGTCGTCTGCGTTTTCGCAGCCTTCGCAGGTTTCCGCTTCGCAGTCCCAGCACTCCATGCGCTTTTCCGCGATCGCGAACAGCTCGTCGAGTTTGTCGTCGGCGACGGGCACGAATTCCTCGATGTCCTCTTCCTCGTTGACGATGATCTCCATGATGCAGACCTCGAAGTCCTCCTCGGGCTCCTCGGGAAGCTCTGCGTCTACGAGCACCGCGTACTCCTTGCCTTCATGTTCAAAATAATCAATGACCTCAAGGTCAAACTCGTTGCCTTCCTCATCGGTAAAGGTGACAAGATCTCTTTCGTCTTCCATTGGTGAATCTCCTTTGCTTTACTTCCTGTTTATTGTACCGCATTCCGCGCCGCAATGCAAGGAAAAGAACGGAAAAACCGCGCGGGCGCGGGCGAAAAAACTTTTTGCAAATCTAAATCAAATTTTGATTCCCTCTTGTATTCGGGTGAGAAAGGTTTATAATAGAAATGGAATAAACCGACGGAGGGCGCGTATGGACCTTGCATTTATGGAACGTCTTGCGAAGGCGATCGCGGAGCAGTTCGGCGAGAACTGCGAGGTGGTCGTGCACGACCTCAAAAGCGGCGATCCCGAGCACACGGTCGCGCTGATCGAAAACGGGCACGTCTCGCACCGGAAGGCGGGCGACGGGCCGAGCCGCGTCGTGCTGGAGGCGCTGAAGGAGGATCCGGATTCGCTCCGGGACGCGTCCGGCTATCTGATGAAGACGCACGACGGGCGGATCCTGAAATGCTCCACGGTCTACGTCCGCGACGAAAACGGCGTGCCGGAGGGCGTGTTCTCGATCAATTACGACGTGACCGAGCTTCTGATGGCGGAGCGCGCGATCGGCTCGATCCTGCACCACAAGGAGGAAAAGAAGATCCCGGACCGTATCCCGCTGTCGGTCAACGATCTTCTGGACGATCTGATCGAGCAGTCCGTGCAGCGGATCGGCAAGCCCGTCGCCGTCATGACGAAGGAGGACAAGATCGAAGCGATCGCGTTCCTCAACAAGGCCGGCGCGTTTCTCATTACCCGCAGCGGCGACAAGGTGTCGAAGTATTTCGGCATCAGCAAATATACCCTGTATTCCTATATCGACGCAAAGAATTCCAATTGACAGAAAGGAAAAGCAGTATGGATTTTGAAGCAATCAAGCAAGCGGCGCAAGGCTATCTTCCGCAGATGACGAAGTTCCTGCGCGACCTGATCGCCATTCCCAGCGAGAGCTGCGACGAGGAAGGCGTGATCCGCCGCACGATCGCCGAGATGAAGGCGCTCGGCTTCGACAAGGCGGAGATCGATCCCGAGGGCAACGCGCTCGGCTGGATGGGCAGAGGCCGGCGCATCATCGCGTTCGACGGACACATCGACACGGTCGGTATCGGCAACATCGTAAACTGGGAGCACGATCCCTACGAGGGCTACGAGACCGACGACGTCATCTACGGCCGCGGCGGCTCCGATCAGGAGGGCGGCGTGGTTTCGGCGGTGTACGGCGCGAAGATCATGAAGGATCTCGGCCTTATTCCCGAAGACACGCGGATCCTCGTCGTCGCTTCCGTGCAGGAGGAGGATTGCGACGGTCTGTGCTGGCAGTACATCCATAAGGAAGACGGCATCACGCCGGAATTCGTCGTTTCCACCGAGCCGACCGACGGCGGCATCTATCGCGGACACCGCGGACGCATGGAGATCCGCGTGGACGTGAAGGGCGTTTCGTGCCACGGCTCCGCGCCGGAACGCGGCGACAACGCGATCTACAAGATGGCGGACATCCTCAATGAGGTCCGCGCGCTGAACGAGAATACGGCAACCGAGCAGGACGAGATCAAGGGACTCGTCAAGATGCTCGATCCGAAGTACAATCCCGAGCACTGGGAGGACGCGCGCTTCCTGGGCCGCGGCACGATCACCTGCTCGCAGATCTTTTACACCTCGCCGTCGCGCTGTGCGGTGGCGGACTCGTGCGCGGTGTCTCTGGACCGCCGCATGACCGCGGGCGAAACGTGGGATTCGTGCCTTGAGGAGATCCGGAACCTCCCGTCGTGCAAAAAGTACGGCGACGACGTGAAGGTCTCGATGTATATGTACGACCGTCCGGCGTGGACGGGTCTCAAGTACGAGACCGAGTGCTACTTCCCCACCTGGATCAACAAGGAGAGCGCGGCGCACGTGCAGGCGCTCGTGGACGCGCACAAGGGACTGTTCGGCGACAAGCGCATCGGGCATCCCTCCGCGATGGACAAGCGCGACCGTCCGCTGATCGACAAGTGGACGTTCTCGACCAACGGCGTTTCGATCCAGGGACGCTACGGCATCCCGTGCGTGGGCTTCGGCCCCGGCGCGGAGTCGCAGGCGCACGCGCCGAACGAGATCACCTGGAAGCAGGACCTCGTGACCTGCGCGGCGCTGTACGCGGCGGTCCCGATGTGCTATAAACCCGAAAACCGCACGGACGACGTGACCGTTTACCGCGCGGGCAAGACCGACACCCGATTTGCAGACGATTGACGAGGAGGATCCCATGAGCAACGTAAAGAAATACACCGACAAGCTCAACGAGCTGAAATTCGACCGGATGTACAACGGCGACTTTTTCCTGACCTGGGAAAAGACCGACGACGAGATTGCTGCGGTGTTTACCGTGGCGGACGCGCTGCGGCATCTGCGCGAGAACAATATCTCCACGAAGATCTTCGACTCGGGGCTGGGCATCTCGCTGTTCCGCGACAACTCGACCCGCACGCGCTTTTCCTTTGCGTCGGCGTGCAACCTTCTGGGGCTCGAGGTGCAGGATCTTGACGAGGGCAAGAGCCAGATCGCGCACGGCGAAACGGTCCGCGAGACCGCGAACATGATCTCGTTCATGGCGGACGTCATCGGCATCCGCGACGATATGTACATCGGCAAGGGCAACACCTACATGCACAACGTCGTCAACGCGGTCACCGAGGGCAACAAGGCGGGCGTGCTCGAACAGAAGCCGACGCTCGTCAACCTCCAGTGCGACATCGACCATCCGACCCAGTGCATGGCGGACATGCTCCACGTGATCCATGCGCTCGGCGGCAGCGACGACCTCGACGAGGCGATCAAGAATCTCAAGGGCAAGAAGGTCGCGATGACGTGGGCCTACAGCCCGTCGTACGGAAAGCCGCTTTCCGTGCCGCAGGGCGTTGCGGGTCTGTTCACGCGGTTCGGCATGGACGTCACGCTCGCGTATCCCGAGGGCTACGAGATCATGGACGACGTCGTGAAGGTCGCGGAGGAGAACTGCAAAAAGAGCGGTGCGAAGTTCAGGATCACGCACGACATGAAGGAAGCGTTCAAGGACGCCGATATCGTCTATCCGAAATCCTGGGCGCCGTTTAAGGCGATGGAGGAGCGCACCGAGCTGTACGGCAACGGCGATCTCGAGGGCATCAAGGCGCTCGAAAAGCGTCTGCTCGCCCAGAATGCGGAGCACAAGGACTGGGAGTGCACCGAGGAAATGATGAGCCTCACCAAGGACGGAAAAGCGCTGTATCTCCACTGCCTGCCCGCGGACATCACCGACGTTTCCTGCAAGGCGGGCGAGGTCGCGGCGAGCGTGTTCGACCGCTATCGCGATCCGCTGTATAAGCAGGCGTCCTTCAAGCCCTATATCATTGCGGCGATGATCTTCCTCGCAAAGGTCAAAAATCCGCAGGCAACGCTTTTGAAGCTCGAAGCCGACGCAAAGAAGCGCTGGGAGGGCTGCTGATGACGGCGCCGAAGAATTTGCGGCGATGGACAACAATGAACCTTACAAGAAGAAAGGGCTGAACGCCCTTTCTTTTATTTGTTCGCCGCAAATTAGCCGCGTTTTTGCGCAGTTGCATACCTTAAATAATTAACCAACTATGGCGTTTTTTGGAAAACTATGATATCATGAACTTATAATTTGTAATAAGAGTATTATGAAGTCCAACAAATCAAGGGTTGAGAAGACCCTTTAGTAAAGGGGAATAAGGCATGGGGATTTTTAGCAAATTATTTGGAAAGAAAAAACCATCTAATATAAACCAAGCGACACCGTCCACGGATGTTGCTGTAAGGAATACACCCATACAATCAGAACGGACAATCCTCTCAATTCATCCGGATATTCGTGATTTGTTATGGATTGGTGATGGCAAATATAAAAACTATATTCCTACACCGTTGAAAAGAAATACTATAAGTTCAAATGGAATTTCCTTTACTGTTTCTTTCAGCGAAGAAGATGAACCAAGTTTAATCTTCTTGAGACTTCCCATATCAAATACTACAGAAGCAGTTGAGCGACCGCCTTATTATCCAACATATAAAGGATTATCGCCGAAACAAAGAGGTGTTTATTGGAGATTGCTAGCGAACCCTTATGATAGTACAATTGATATAGGATATGTGTTCATTTTATATTACGGTTTGGAACGTTATTTATTGACTGATAAGTATGAAGAAGCAATAAATGTAATAATAAAGCTTCGCGATGTACATACTAATAAATCGTTCCAAATGTATACTGCCAATGCAATTATTCTGACTTGCTTAACTAAACAAAGAGCAGACATAGTACAATACTTCCTGGATTCATTAGATAAAGAGCATGAATTCAATTTCTCCTCTAATTTGTTTCTGTTATGCAAATATGCATTAGGGTTACCACTGACTGCTTCAGATGTCATGAGAATGGCAAAATCATTTGAGTTTACTAAAAACAATTACATAAAAAAGTATCCTGATATGTTTTTAAAAATGTTATCATTGAATATCATTGAAAAGTATAAAGAAGATACTATACCTTGGGATAAACTCATAACTAATACGGAATTCAGAAAGCTTCCTACAGAAGAAACACCGATATTTGCAAATGTGTCGATTTGGGATAAAACAATACAAGTAGTATCGTTGTTAGCTTCTTTTAGATTAAAGAAAACCATTTATGATTTGCTTGATAAAACTCATGAAGATATCAAGCAACGGCTATCAGAGATGAAGAGAGAGGAAATAACTGTATCTGAAGTAGCTAAACCGTTTTCTGATAAGAAACCAAAAGAAGTTCAGACATTTGATAAAGCGCAAGAACGAAAACTTCTTCATGACTATAATATGGCAAAGGACAATTCGCTAGAACAGCATTTTGCCTCTATAGCATTACAAGACTTTTATTATAAATACCGAGATCTTGATCGTATATATCTTGATAAGTGTATCGAATACTGTCAGGACGATATTGCAAAATTGCCTGACATACAGAAGAAGTATATTGAAGATATGCGAAGAAGAACTTTATCATATTCTTCATTATTAACCCCGGTGGAGATACAGCAAAAACTATCTTCAATTGATCCCTTTACTGGAAGCATTCCCGCTTTTAAACGGCTTGCAATAATCTATGAAAAGAGAAAGGACTATAAAAGCGCTATAAATATGTGTGATCGGGCTATTGCTTATTACTCATCAATCAATTTGCAATCACTCGTATCTGAGTTCGAGGAACGTCGTCAAAAACTGATCAACAAAAGCAGAGACTGATTATTGATATAGAGTCCGTGTACAAACATTGATTTTTGAAAATCGCCGCGTTTGCGGCGATTTTCAACATGAAGCAGATTCTGTTAAGGATTGCAAGGGGGATAGCGATCTGATTAGTAACAGGCAGCGGCGCCGATCGGCCAAAAATCAAAACCGCCCCGGGGTGAGGGCGGCTTTGACAAGGATAGAGGGGGGTAATGATAAGGAGGAGTCCTTATTGATCAATCGGTCTGCGGGAGGGGTAACCCGCTTTCCTTTTGATGGCTTTAGTATAAACCGTAAATGCGTCAAAAATTCGTTATCCATGTGAAAGAAGCGTCACAAGAATGTGAAGAAAATGCAAACTGCACCCAAAAAACGCGTTCTTCTGCCTTTTTTGTAACGCAGGGCAACGTCACTCAGCGTCTGCGGGGCAAAGGAACTTTGGCTCAACCAACCCACCAACCACCTCGCTGACAGCCCCGATGACGCACGCTTGCACGGCTTGAAACCAACCAGTCAACCAACCTGACAAGCGATACGCTGACAGCCCAAATCAGAGAATGAATGTGAGAAAAGGTCCGATCATCCGGGCCTTTTTTGGTTCATTAGGGGGTCCGGAGGGGAAAAGAATTTGGTTGGTTGAGTGGTAGGTTGGTTGTTTGAAAACAACCGTACGACCAGTCAGACAACCAATCTCAGATCCCTCTGAGGAGGGGTGTGAGATGGGAGAGAGGAGACGGAGTCGTTTTACGAAAATGAGACGATTTGGGTTTGCAAATTGACATTTTGTACCCAGCCACACGCACTTATTCTGATACGTGAAAAAGAATATCGCATGAGTCCGGAGACGGGGTGCCGGGAACCGGCGGCCGTTAATCCGCAGGACACAAATATTCCGCAACATCTTTACTTTGTTTTTGGCCGGAATCGTGATATACTATGCGTGAGCGTCGGCTGTCCCGCATTGAAAGCGGCGCGGTCGGCGTTTTCACGCCTGCCGGAAAGCGTTCCGGGCGGCGAACACGGAGCTGTTTATGAAACGAAAGAAAACCGCAAAGATCATCTGGATCGCCGCTGCGGGCACGCTGCTTCTTGCGGCGGGCCTGATCGCGGCACAGTATATCGGGCTGAAGCCGATCATGACCGTTGAATTCGGAACGCCGTTGGAGGACGCCGCGCCGCTTGCGGGAGAAAAGGACCGCTATGCGGAGGATTACGGCGTGCTGCCGGTCGGGGATCACGTGATCCGGATCGTGCATCACGGCATACCCACGCCGGTCCTTGTGCGCGTGCGCGACACCGTCGCACCGACCGCCGAGCCGCGCGAGCTGACGCTGCACTACGGCGAAACGGTCACCCCGGACAAGCTGGTCGCGCGCATCCGCGACGCGGGCGTCGTCGGCGTCACGTTCGCGGAACCGTTCGATTTTGACCGGATCGGCGATTTCGAGACGGTGATCGCGCTGGAGGACGCCTCCGGCAACCGCAGCACTGTCGTCTCCGGCGTGCACGTCCGTGCGGTAAAGGAAGAGATCGCGCTCGAGGCCGGCGCGCCGCTTCCGAAGGCGGAGGAATTCTTGTTCGACGGCGTGCAGGCGAAGCTTCAAACCGAGTTGACCGAGGATATGATGCATCACGTCGGCACGTATCCGGTCCGTTTTTTGCTGAAAAACGGGCAGACGGCGGAGTCGAAGCTGATCGTTTCGGACACAACGCCGCCGACGGGCTTCGGCACTGCGCTTAGGATCTCGCCGGATGAGCTGCTGCGGCCGGAAATGCTGGTCGATCGCGCGTCCGACGAGACGGATCTGACGTACGAATTTGTCGCCGCGCCCGACGCGTCCCTGAAGCGCGCGCAGGAGGTGATCGTTCGCATGACCGATGAGGGCGGCAACGTCCTTGAGGTGGTTTCCACGGTTGCGATCACGCATTTCGAGCCGATCACGGTCGAGGCGTCCGAGCTGCCGCTTGCGCCAGAAGCGCTCGGCGAAGGGAACGTCGCGATCGACGAGCCGTTCGTTCCGGACGTGCCCGGCATCTATTCGATCGACGTTACGGTCGACGGAAAGCCGGATTACGTGCTTCTGACCGTGGTCGATACGACGCCGCCGACGGTGGAGCGGACCGACACGCCCGAGCGATACGCGTATCACCCCGCAAAGGCGGAGGAGCTGTTTTCCGCAAAGGATCTTTCTGCGGTCTCGATCGAATGGGCAGAGGAGCCGGACTGGACGCTGCCCGGCGAACAGACGGTGCGCG
>JAFOTD010000094.1 GCA_017388175.1 Clostridia bacterium
GGAAGCGCGCGATATTGCGCGCGCGGAGACCTGGGCATACCCGGGGGAGGCTGCGAAGCGCACGGTGGATTACCTGATTCAAAAACAGGATGAAATTCTGCAAAAGGAAGCGGAGGCTGCAAAGCCGAAGGAAAAGGAACGCAAAAAGAAAAAGTAACACGTGCATGGGACGCGGCCTTCGAACCGCGTCTTTTTTGCTGCGAAAAAATAAAAATATTGTCGAAAATTGTAAAACCGAATTGCCTCACTGTTTGTCCTAATGATCAGAAAAACAAAGGGGAAGAAAACATGGAAACGACAAATCAGGGAACGAAACGGTACTGCACGGAGTGCAGCGCAGAGTTGGAAGCGGGAAATCAGGTATGCCCGGATTGCGGAACAAAGGTGAACGTGGAAGCGCCGAAGACCACGGAAAAGACGGAGGATATGGTCGAACAGAAGATCAGACGCGTCAAAAAATCGGCGAGGTCGAACGCGAGGGCGTGGTCTCCATGCTGTGCGGACTGCTGTCGTTGCTCTTTATCTGGGATGGCGCAGCGCTCGTGCTGCTGATTCTGGCGTTCATCTTCGGCTTTGAGTCGAACAGCAAGGCGAAGAAGGAAAAGCTTCCGAAATCCTCCTATGCGGAGTTCGGCATTCTGCTGGCGGTGGTTACGGTGATTATTGCAGCCATCCTGATCCTCAGTATGGTGCATATTGCGTCGGAGCAGGGAGCGACCATCAACTGGTTCTCCTGCAGAGCATTCACTGGAATGAACTGATCGAGGAACGGAGGCTTTGATATAAAGCGCAGCGGCTTTTCATCCGAAGATCCGGTACGATACATGCAAACGGCGGCTGGAGCAAAGAACTCCCGCCGCCGCTTTCTCATGCTGTTACGGATTTGTGCCGATCTGCGCGGCAAGCCACTCGAGCGCTTCCGTGCACGTCATGGCAGGGCAGCCGTGCGCATTGACGTAATTGCGCGCAAAGGCGTTCGCGTAATTGCAGTACATCAGAATCTGCGCCGTGCCGCTTTCAAGGTCGGAACGGATTTCTTCGTATTCGCTTTCGGAAACAGCGGCGTCGTTATTTCCGTAATAGGACACGTGTTCTGTGTAAACCGGATCATATTCCGGTTCATCCTCATACCGGCGGCAAACGGCGGTTTTTCCGAAGGAACCGTCCGCGTGCTCGGAAAGGAGAACGTACTTATTCTCGTCCCAAAGGTCGCCGATCCTGTAATTGTAATACAGCCCCTTGACGCCTTCCTTCAGGAACAGATAGTATGAGCCGGCCGAATCGCCCCATCCGCCGAAGGGCTGCTGATACAGCTGGACGATCTGACCGTCTGCGTATGTCACGACGTGCAGGGTTACGCTTGTACCGTAATAGTATCCCCCTTGAAATTCCCCTTCTTCGGCGTCGCCGAGATAGATCAGCTCGGGAAGTGCGTCCCCGTATACGTCCGCGAAGACGACCGGGCGCGACATGGTTTCGTCGTTCAAAGGAAGCGGATCCCCCGTGACGGGATCGTAGTCCTGCAGATATCCTTTCTGCCAGACGTAGTTGTCGATGCCGGGCTGATTTTCGAGCAGGTATTCGCTGTACGCGCGATACGCTTCCGCATATTCGGGAACCGCATCCGACGTCGCTTCGGCGGACGGTTCTTCGACACGATCGGCTTCGGATGCGTCGGCCGTGCCGGACGGCAGGAACGTTTCCGCAGTCTCTGCGGAGGGGAAGAGGCTTTCGGATATCACGGATGATTCCGTATCGTCGGAACGCATCATATGTATAGCGGCGACTGTTCCGCCCGCTGCGGCGCCTGCAACGAGCATCCCCGCAAGGACTCCGGCGATGATCTTTCCGGCGGCGGCTTTTCCGGCCGCTTTTGCGCCGACCACAGCGGCGGTTTTGGCTGCTGACCCGGCTGCGGGTGCTGCCGCGCGGCGCGCCGTATTCGACACGGCGGCCTCCGCGCTGCGCGAAACGGCCTGTGCCGCATGCTGCATAACGGAATGATGCAGCACCGCCGCCGTTGCGCGCGGGACCATGTTCGCGCGTACGTCCGCAACGAGCAGCTTGCCGAACGGAACCGTTGCAAAGCCGATGATGCCGAAGAACGGCTGACCGGATTTCTTTTCTTCCTCTTCGATCTCGGTACGGATCGCTTTCCGGGCGAGGAACAGACGGGATTTGACCGTGTTTTCACTGCAGCCCATGACCCGCGCGATGTTTTCCACGGGGAGACCGTCAAAGTAATACAGCAGGATCGTCTGCTTCTGCACGGGGCTCAGTTCGTTGATGATCTTATGAAGACGCGCCCGAAGATCGCTGCGTTCCGCATACGCCTCCGGAAGCTCCAGATCGGATTCGAGCTGGATGGGTTCGGAATCCTCGTCGTCCCGATCAATTGAGATCGCAACGTGCTGACTTCTCAGGAGACTGTAGCACTGGTTCAGCGTGATGCGCTGAATCCACGTCGAAAACGCAGCGGCGTCCTTGAGCTTTGCGAGGTTGTCCCACGCCTTGATAAAGGTCAGCTGCAGCACGTCCTCTGCGTCGGCGTCCGTTTTGACGGTCGATCTGGCGAGCGCATAGACCTTCTGATAATAAAGTTCATAGAGCTTTGAAAAGCTCGCGACGTCGCCGGACTGTGCCCGCAGGACGAGCGGTTCGGTCTTTTCCCGCAGCGACGTTTTTTTCGCTCCCGGTATGCACGGGGCGTGTCCGTGCTTCCCGCGGTCCACTCTGCACCGGCGTTCCGCAAATGGCGCAAAACCGGTCGTCCTCTTTGATTTCTGCTCCGCAATGTTGACAATACATGGTCTATTTCCTCCGATTGATTTACGGATCCCTCTGCAATTATACCTTACAGACGCGTAAAAACGCAATCAGGTTTGACGATTTTTCGATTATTTCTTTCTTTTTGCGGTTTTTTGCAAAACGGCCTGCAAACGCCGCAAATCCGGGTCGCATTCGGGCGTTTTTTTCTTGCAATCGGTGAACGGATACGGTACAATACTATGTAAATGTCGTGTAAAATGTGGAGGGTACGAGCCTCTGCATTCGAGACGGTATGAAACAGAAAGGGGAACGAACAGGAATGCCTAAGATGAACAAACTGCTTTCCGTACTGATGGCGGCATTGATGCTGCTGACGCTGTTCTCCGGCGTCGGAGCCGCATTTGCGGACGATACGGAAGAACCGGCGGAACCCGTCTATACGGAAGAAACGACGGACGACGCAAACGAACCGGAAGCGCCGGCAGAGGAGCAGGAGAATCCGGAACCGGAAACGCAGGAGGATGCGGACACGCTTGAAGAAACCGAAGCGGAGCCGGATACCGACGGGGACGGAATCCCCGATGCGTACGAGATCGAAGTGCTCGGCACCGATCCGGAGACAATCGACAGCAATTCGGACAGCGACGGCGACGGCCTTACGGATGCGGACGAGTTCGCCCTGTTCGGCACCGACCCCATGAATCCCGATACCGACGGCGACGGCATTTCCGACGGCGATGAGATCAACGCGCTCGGCACCGATCCGTTTTCCGCCGATACCGATGGCGACGGTATTTCCGACGGCGATGAACGCGACGTATACGGGACCGATCCTTTGAAGACGGACACGGACGGCGACGGTATTTCCGACGGGGATGAGATAAAGACGTACGGCACGGATCCGCTGAACCCGGATACCGACGGTGACGGCGTCATGGACGGCGACGAGATGATTCTCGGCATGAATCCGAAAAATCCAGAGGACCTTTCCAAGGTATTCCAGTCAATCGGCAAGGGTACGATCGACGGCACGCTGACGACGGACAACGCGGCCGTTCCCGCGATCGAGGGCTATGCGCCGTTCGTACTGTTTCGTGCGGTCTCCGTCATGCATTATGACGCCGAGTCCTTCCGCCATAACGCGGCGCTGATCGGCAAAGCAGTCCGCATTGCGATGCCCGAGGGCGGCAATCTTACGCTGTCGTTCACGGTCGACAGCAGCGCAAAGGAGATCTCGGTTTACCTGAGAACCGACGCCGGCACCATGCGGCTTGACGCGCAAAAGAGCGGCAGCACGTATTCCGTCCCCCTTCTGGAGAGCGGCGTATACTTTGTTGCGGACCAGAGCAGGCTGAATACTCTGCTCGGACTGGAAGGCGCTGCGCCACAGAGCCTCCCGGAAAACTCTTATCTCCTGGATGACTTCCACTACGTGACGCTGAGCGCGCCTTTGATTGCGGACAGCAGTGTCGACACCGACGGCGACGGCGTACCCGACTGCGAAGAGATCGGCGAACCGTATCAGATTGATCTCGGCAGCGGCAGGATGACGTCGGTTTATGCGTTCCGTTCCGACCCGACGCTTCCGGATACCGACTTTGACGGCATCCCGGACAGCACGGACAACGCGCCGAACGACAATGTGTTTATCGGCACGTATAAGAGCGGCGATTTTACCGTTACGCCTTCTTATACCATGGACTACCGGAATTTCTTCACGGACAACACGGAGTACAACACGGGAATCGCAAGCTTTTCGGTCTGGGCTTCTCAGCTCTGCTATGAAAATGAAGACGGCGACGTAACGTATACGCCCGGCGCGACGCTTTACGATGCAAGCGGAAGCGCAATTTCGAAGGCCTTGCGCATCAACACGCTGATGGAAGCGCACGGCATGCAGAACGTTGTCGACTATTCGCTCGGAAGCGGTTATTCCGGCAACGGTCTGTCTCTGACAAAGTATACAGACGACGATATGTCGGAGGCGTTCTTCGGACACCGGAAGGTCACCTATAACGGAGAGACCGTTGAGGTCATCACGGTCTATGTCCGCGGCACCAACGGGACCGAGGAGGAATGGAGCAGCAACTTCGAGATCGGCGATCTGTATCGCTATGAAAACGATATCGACGTTGCGTCGGTCAAGCAGAAGCAGCAGTCCAACGCCGATTGGAACCGCAAAACGAATCACCGCGGCTTTGACGTCTGCGCAACGCGTTTCTTGAATGCGCTGTCCCTGTACATGGACAAATATGTGGACGCGGACGCAACGCCGGTCTTCTGGTTCACCGGCCACTCGCGCGGCGCGGCGATCGCAAACATCATGAGCGCGTACAGTGTGGACGCGGGCAATAAGGTATTCGGCTACACCTATGCGTCCCCCTATACGACCGCGAACACCGAAGCGTCTGCGGAAAAATACGATTGTATCTTCAATCTTGTCAACGGAGACGACTTTGTGCCGCGTCTGCCGATGCCGGAATGGGGCTTTACGCGCTACGGCCGCACCGAAACCTATTTCGCATCCAATGTCAGCAGCAGCACGCGCAGCAGCGTTCTCGGCACAAGCAGCTACAGCTATAAGTCGGACAGCGATCTCCAGACGTTAGTGAATAAGTTCGCGAACATGACGGTCAACAATGCGGGCGGAAACGACGGCTGGATCGACGTGTATCGCTATCACTGCGGGCATCAGCACGCCGACGAGCAGCTCGGCGAAAGCCGCACTGGATGCACCCGCACGCGGCAATTGCTGGATGGGTTCAGCTGGGGCGAGAGCATGTTTACCGGCTGGTCGCAGCGCGTGCAGCGATATGCCTACTGGAGCAGCTCGTCGAACGGCATCTGCGAAACACCGGCATACGCCATGCAGGTCCTTGCGGAGCTCATGGGCAATCTTTCATTGGGTGGCGCATGGGATTATATGACCACCAACAAGCTTGCGGACAGATACGATTTCGGAAAGACCAGCCTGATCAGCTACGCCACCGGCATCACTGACCCGCACTACATGGAGAACTACTACCTGATCCAGTATACGCTGCTGCAGACAGGCAATCCGGACGACGCGTTCACCACGCTTGCGCCATATACGACGACCAACGCAAACGGCGGACGTCCGGTGCACGAGCACACATACGAGATCGTGGATGTGATCAAAGCGCCGACCTGCACCGAGCCGGGCGTTGCGCACGTGATCTGCCGTTGCAGTCAGGTCAATTCCGCGTGGTACGACGACGAGATCAAAAACGCGCAGATCCCGGCGACCGGTCATGCTTGGGGCGAACCGATCTGGAACTGGACCGGAAACGACACGGACGGCTACACTGCGGCGACCGCGACCTTCACCTGCGAAAACGACAACACGCACGTCGAGACCCTCAGCACGACGGAGATCGTCCGCACCGAAAACGGCAATCAGACGGTCTATACCGCCACGGTCGTGTTTGAAGACACGACCTATACCGACACCAAGGTCGTCGAAAATGCCGAACAGTACTATCTGATCGGCAGTATGACGAACTGGCAGGTCGACGAGGCCTACCGGTTCACGGCGAACGCGGCGGCCGAGGGCGAATACCTTCTGAATGTAGAGAACCTTGCGGTCGGGACGGAACTGAAAGTCGTCAAGGTGCAGGGCGGAATGCAGACATGGTATCCGGATTACGGCGGGAACTATGTCGTCGACTATGCGCACTCGGGCAGCGTGAATGTATACTTCCGACCGGCGGGCAACTGGTGGAAAGACTTCTTCACCGGCGGTTACTTCTATATTTCCAGACTGCACACCGCGGAGATTGTCACGGACGGCAACGGAGACGCGGCGATCGATCCCGCTGCGCCCGACGTTACTGCGACGGTTACGATCACAACAACGCCGAATGAGGGTTATCATTTCGATCATGTCGCGTTCTATAAACGGACCGGTGCAGGCGAGAACGATCTTGAAGAAGTTACACTCGACTGGAACGAAAATGCGAAAGCCTTCACGATGCCCGAATACGACGTCGTAATTAAGGTCTTCTTCGCAGCGCACGCCTGGGGCGAGCCGACCTATGCCTGGGCAGAGGACAACAGCATGGTCACGGCAACCCGCGTCTGCGCCGTTTGCGGCGAGACCGAGGCGGAGACCGTCAACACGACGAGCGAGGCAACGACACCCGCTACCTGCGAAGGCAAGGGCACGACGACCTACACGGCAACGTTTACGAACGAGGCGTTTGCGACGCAGACCAAGGACGTTGAGAATATCGCTGCGCTCGGCCATGAATGGGCAGAACCGACCTACGTCTGGGCGGAGGACAACAGCACGGTCACCGCGACCCGCGTCTGCAACAATGACGAAACGCACGTAGAGACCGAGACGGTCAACACGACCTACGCGGTCACGACGGAGCCCACGTATGAGGCGGCCGGCGTCGGCACGTATACGGCAGCGTTCACGAACGAAGCGTTCGAGACCCAGACCAAGGAAGTCGAGATCCCGATGCTCGTCGTCACGACCGTAACGATCACGCTGGATCCGTGCAACGAAGGCGAATCCGAAGCGATCACGATCGCGGTCGAGATCGGCGGAACGATTTCGGAATTCCAGACGGTTACGTATGCCATGCATAAGTTCATCGGCTGGTTCACGGATTCCAGAACGGGACTTCAGACCGGTACAGGCACGCAGATCACGACCGAAACGGTCTTCAACGAAGACACGACGATCTACGCGAACTGGTATCTGCCGGGCGACGTGAACGGCGACGGCAAGGTAAACAACAAGGACGTCAACCGTCTGCTGCAGTATCTTGCGGGCGATGACGTTGCAGTGGTCATGTTCGCGTGTGACGTGAACGGCGACGGCAAGATCAATAACAAAGACGTGAATCGTCTGCTGCAGTATCTTGCCGGCGATGACGTAGAGATCTTTTGATCAAAAGGAATCAATCAGCATGAATAGAACGATCAGCCTATTCCTTGCGCTTGTTATGACCTTTGCGCTTGCGGGTATCGCAAGCGCAGAGGGCGAAACGCCGACTTTCGTGATATCGGAAGAAACGGCAGCGCCGGGAGAAACGGTGCGCGTAACCATCAGCATTCAGAACAACACGGCTATTTCAAGCGTTCAGCTGGTTCCGCAATATGATCACGACGTTCTTGAGTGGACAGCGGTAGAGCAAGGTGATTACGTCGGAACGTGGAAC
>JAFOTD010000095.1 GCA_017388175.1 Clostridia bacterium
CGCTTTGAGGAGGTCAGAACGGCGCTTGCAAACGACCTTCTTGATCGGTTCCCGCTCGGGCTTCCCGAGGAGGAACGAACGGTCGAGGACCGGCTTTCGCTCTCGGAGATCACGTCGGTCTTTGCGAAGGAGCTGACGTATCTTGCGCCGTTCGGCGAAGAGAACCGTGCGCCGCTGTTTGAGATCGAGGGCGCGGTTTCCGCCGTGCGGACGATGGGAAAGGACGGCGCGCATCTTTCCGCAAGGCTGTCCGACGGGCACGCGCAGGTGCGCGTCGTCTCGTTCGGGAACGGCGAACGGTATGCGGACTGGTCCGCAATGACGGATGCTCGCGCTTACGTTACGATCGAGCTTTCGAGCTATCTCGGAAAACCGGAGGTTTCGGTGCGAACGGATGTTCTCGAAGAGCCTGCTGACGAAGCGGTCGGGGGAGCGATCCTTGCCTGTGTCCGCACGATCCGAAACGGACTGCCGCTGCCGGACGAAAAGACGCTTTCGCTGCTGCCGAAGGTGCCGGAGGAGGAGATTCGCGCGATCTTCCGCACGCTTCAGACGCGTCTGAAAAACGGTGCGGCGATCGAAAGCTTGTCCGAAAAGGAACGGACCGCGATGCTTCCGTTGCTGGAAATCGGCGTCGTCGGCTTCGCAAACGGAGTATTTTTTGCAAATCCGGTGCAGGAAAAGAAACAAATTCAAAAAGCCCTCTTGTATCCGGTGCTGTGTTTGGAGTAAAATATATAGGTTCAGAAGGAAAGGAGGGTGCATATGGAGGAACGGTTGATTGCGCGATTCGCCGAGCGGTTCGGCGAGGAGCAGGCAAAGAAAATGGCGGAAGCCGTGTCGTTTGCGTCCCGCGTGCATTGCAATCAGAAACGGGACGACGGAACGCCGTTCGTAACACATCCGCTGACCGTTGCATCCTATCTTTTGGATATGGGCATGGACGCGCCGACCGTGATCGCGGGGGTGCTGCACGATACCGTTGAAGACGGCGACAACGTTCAGATCGACGATATCGAAAAGATGTTCGGCAAGGAAGTCGCGTTTTTGGTCGACGGGGTCACGAAGCTCACCAAATCAGGCAAGCAGGTCTACGTCACGAAAAAACAGGAGCAGACCGAGAATCTCCGCAAGCTCTTTCTGGCGATCGCCGAGGACGTGCGCGTCGTCATCATCAAGCTGGCCGACCGGCTGCACAACATGCGTACGATCGACGTGTGCTCGCCGCAGAAGCAGGTCAGAAAATCCAAGGAAACGATCGAGGTCTACGCGCCGCTCGCGCACCGCTTCGGCATGGGCGCGATCCGCAGCGAGCTTGAGGATTTGTCGTTCCGCTACCTGATGCCCGAGGAGTATAAGAACATCAAGGCACAGGTCGACGTGCAGCAAAAGGAGCGGCTCGAGCTTTTGTCGAGCGCCATGGAAAAGATGAAAGCGCTCCTGAAGGAAGCGAACATCGAGGGCAGCGTTTCCGGCAGGCCGAAGCATCTGTACTCGTCTTACCGCAAGATGCAGCGCAACAACTGCACGCTGCACGAGCTGTACGATCTGATCGCGATCCGCATCATCGTGGACACTGTGACCGACTGCTACGCCGCGCTCGGCGTCGTTCACGCGACGTGGAAGCCGCTGCCGGGCCGGTTCAAGGATTATATCGCCATGCCGAAGCCGAACCTGTACCGCTCGCTGCACACGACGGTCATGGACGAGCACGGCATCCCGTTCGAAGTGCAGATCCGCACGAAGGAGATGCACGCGACCGCGGAATACGGCATCGCCGCACACTGGATGTACAAGGAAGGCCGCAAGTCGATGACGGAGCTCGACCGCAAGACCTCGTGGCTGAGGCAGGTGCTCGAAGCGGACGAAACGACCGAGGACAGCAAGGAATTCGTTGACAACATCTTAAAGGACTTTTTGGGCGAATACGTCTTCGTGCTGACGCCGAAGGGCGAGATCATCGACCTGCCGGTTGGTTCTACGCCGCTGGACTTTGCGTACCGCATCCACACGAACGTTGGACATCATTGCCAGCACGCACGCGTCAACGGCAACGTCGTGCGGCTCGATTACAAGCTGAAAACGAACGACGTCGTCGAGATCATTACGTCGAATTCACAGGCGGGACCGAGCCGTGACTGGCTTTCGATCGTCAAAACACAGACGGCGAAGAACAAGATCAAGCAATGGTTCAAGCATGAAAACCGTGAGGAGAATATCCAGCGCGGCCGTGAAATGCTCGAAGAGACTGCGAAACGCCACGCGCAGAGCCTTGCGATCCTGATGAAGCCGGAGTATTATAACGAAGTTCTGAAGCGGCACAACCTCGCCACGCTCGACGATCTCTATTCTTCGATCGGGTTCGGCGGGATCTCGGCGGGACAGGTGCTGCACAAGCTCATCGACCTGCACCGCAAGGAGGAACGCCTCGACGAGATGCAGAAGCGCATCGAGGAGGCGGGCGAGGAACTTTCCAAGAAGCCGGTGCATAAGGCGAATCCGAAGGGAATTTACGTGCACGGCGATCCGGGCATGGCGGTCTTTTTCGGAAACTGCTGCAACCCGCTGCCCGGCGATCCGATCGTCGGCTACGTGACGCGCGGCAGGGGCGTTTCCGTGCATCGCGCGGACTGCAAAAACGTGCAGAGCCTGATGCAGGAGGCCGACCGCATGATCGAGGTCGAGTGGGCGGCGGACGAGCGCACGAACTTCTCCGCGACGATCCGCGTGTTTATCGAGGACCAGCCGGGCTCGCTTTTGGAAGTTTCCAAGGTTCTGCTGGGGCTCAACGTCAATATGACGGATCTTTCGAGCCGTTCGACCGACGATGGATACGCGGCGATGGAGATCACCTGCACCGTGGCGAGTGCCGAACAGCTTCAGGTGATCATCTCCAATCTCAAAAAGATCAAACAGGTCGTGGACGTGTTCCGCGTATGAGGAGGCAATTATGCGTGCAGTAGTGCAGCGCGTGACCGAAGCATCGGTAACGGTAGACGGCGAAACGGTCGGCGCGATCCGGGACGGGCTTTGCGTTCTCTTGGGCGTGTCGGTGGACGACGGAGAGGCGGACGCGGATTATATCACGGACAAGCTTTTAGCGCTTCGCATCTTCGACGACGAAAACAGCGTGCCGAACCGGTCGGTGTGCGATATCGGCGGGGCGATTCTTCTGATTTCGCAGTTCACGCTGTTGGGCGACGCGAGAAAGGGCAGGCGTCCGAGCTATTTCTTTGCGGCGCGTCCGGAGAAGGCGATCCCTCTGTATGAGCGCTGCATCGAACGGCTGAAAGCCGCCGTTCCTGTTGAGACCGGACGATTCGGCGCGGACATGAAGGTTTCGATCCAAAATGACGGACCGTTTACGATCCTGCTCGACTCCAAGAAAGGATTCTGACATGCTTTTATCCATTGTTCCCTGCGGTCCCGTTGCGGCAAACATGATGTTCGTGGGCGCGGACGGCGGAAAAACCGTTGCGGTCATCGACCCGTCGGACGCGGCACTTGCGCTTGCGATCCTCAAAGAGCGCGGGTGGACGCTCTCGGATATTCTCATCACGCATCGGCATTTCGACCATCTCTTAGGCGTCGCGGAACTGAAAAAAGCGACCGGCGCAACGATCTATATCTCCGAAAAGGACGCGGAAGGGCTGAAAAGCAACCTCGTAAGCCTTTCCATGGCGCAGCGCATCACGCTCGAACCGGTCGAGCCGGACGTGCTGCTGCACGACGGCGACACGTTCGAAGCGGCGGGGCTTTCCTTCCGTGTACTCGAAACGCCGGGACATACGATCGGCGGAATCACGTTCGTTTGCGACGAACAGCGCTGTGCG
Organism: Clostridia bacterium; assembly: GCA_017388175.1. Taxonomy (GTDB): domain Bacteria; phylum Bacillota; class Clostridia; order Christensenellales; family CAG-138; genus UBA3792. The sequence continues at coordinate 3,834 of JAFOTD010000095.1, forward strand.
TTCGTCGGTGATACGCTCTTTGCGGACGGCTACGGACGGTTCGACCTGCCGACCGGCGACTTTAACGCGCTGAGCCTTTCGATCAGAAACGTGCTGTTTGCACTGCCGGACGATTACAGACTCTATCCCGGCCACGACGAACCGACGACCGTCGAGCGGGAAAAACGGTCTAATCCGATTAATTATGAGGGCATGCCGTGGTCCGACTGATTACCGATACACCGCAATACGCCAACGATATCGCCGAGGAAATCCGCATGTTTCTCGGCCTTGTTCCGGTTACGCCGGACGAAACGCCGGAGACGGAGCTGACGCTTTCGGCGACGCTTGACCGCATGGCAAAAACCGCAACGTCAAATACGGTTCCCGAAGGTGAACCGGTCACCGTTTCCTACACGGTGGACGAATCCGATCCGCTCGATCAAAAGCGGCAGGAAAAGCGCGCGTTAAAGCGTGCCGTGTATGCGCTGATGCAGCGGATCAAGCCCACCGAGATGCCGTGGGGCAGCCTCACGGGGATCCGTCCGACCAAGCTTTTGCGTGAGCTTTGCGAACGCGTGGGTGAGGAGGAGGCGGTGCGGCAGTTTTCCGAGGTATTTTCCGTACGCATCGATAAGCTGCGCCTTGCCGCAACGATCAACGCAGTGCAAAAGCTGATCATCGAATCGGTTCATCCCAATGACGTCGACGTCTATATCGGTATTCCGTACTGCAAAACGCGCTGCCTCTATTGCTCGTTCGGCGCGGAGATCGCCAAAAAGAACGCGATCGACGAGTATCTTCCGTATCTGTACCGCGACATTGAAAACGGCGCGAGACTTGTGCGCGACGGTGGGTATCGGGTTCGCGCGGTCTATCTCGGCGGCGGAACGCCGACCGTGCTGTCGGCAAGCGAACTGGACGCGCTTTTAACGCATTTTGAGACCTGCTACGGTACGTACGGCGCGGAATGCACCGTGGAGGCCGGGCGTCCCGATACGATCACGCGGGAGAAGCTTGCGGCGCTAAGAAACCACGGCGTCGGGCGCATCTCGATCAATCCGCAGACGATGTCGGACGAAACGCTCCGCCGCATCGGAAGAGCGCATACGGCGGCCGAGATCCGAGAGACGTTTGCGCTGGCGCGTTCGATGGGCTTTTCCTCGATCAATATGGACCTTATCTGCGGTCTTCCGGGCGAAACGGTCGGTGATTTTGAACGGACGCTTACGGAGATCAAGATGCTCAGACCTGACAATCTGACCGTCCATACGCTTGCGATCAAGCGTTCAAGCAGGCTGAAGGAGCAGCTCGACCGATATCCGCTGCCTGCGCGGGAGGACGTCGAGACGATGATCGATATGGGCTTTTCGGCGGCGAAGGAGATCGGATTGTGGCCGTACTACATGTACCGGCAGAAATACCAGAACGGCAACCTCGAAAACGTCGGATACGCGGCGGATTCGAAACTCTGCGTGTATAACGTCGATATGATGGAGGAGACGACCTCAATTTTAGCGCACGGCGCTGGCGCAATGACCAAGCGCGTGTTCGATTCCGAGAACCGCGTCGAGCGCATTCCGAATCCGAAGGACGTTCCGACCTACGGCGCGAAGCTCGAGGCGCTCGATCTTTCAAAAAGAAAGCTGTTTCTGGGCGAGAATTTTGCTTGACAAGCCCGTTTTGCATGGTATAATAAGCGCAAAGCGTTGAACGGAAGAGTACCGGTCCGAAGTTTTCAAGAGAGCGCGCCCGCGGCTGAAAGGCGCGCAAACGAGCGGCACGGGAAGGACATCCGGAAGCTGCGTGCCGGAAGAAAAAAGGCATGCCGGAGACCCTTCGTTATCGGGGAAAAGCGCGCAGAATCTTTCTGCGAAACAGGGTGGCACCGCGGTTCTTCCGTCCCTATGATGGGCGAAAGGCCGCGATTTTTTATAGGAGGTTTTTTATGGCATACAAAGCGCCGAAAGGCACAAAGGACGTTCTCCCGGAGGAGAGCTATCGCTGGCAGTACCTCGAGAGCACGATCCGAAAAATCGTCCGAAAATACGGACTTTTGGAAGCGCGCACGCCGTGCATCGAGCACACCGAGCTGTTTTTGCGCGGGGTCGGCGACACGACGGATATCGTGCAGAAGGAAATGTACACGTTCACCGACAAGGGAGACCGCAGCATCACATTAAAGCCCGAAGGAACGGCCGGCGCGGTGCGCATGTTCGTCGAAAACGGACTGTTCTCCGAAGCACAGCCGACCAAGATGTACTATCTCTACTGCCCGGTGTTCCGCTATGAGCGCCCGCAGGCGGGAAGACTCAGAGAGCATCACCAGTTCGGTGTCGAGATTTTCGGCACGCCCAGCCCCGCGGCGGACGCGGAGGTCATTTCGATCGCGTCGGAGATCTTTGAAACGCTCGGCTGCTCGGATCTCACGATCAAGCTGAACAGCATCGGCTGCCCGAAATGCCGCGGCCGCTATCAGCAGGCGCTGAAGGACTATCTGAACAGCCGCTATGACGAGCTTTGCGAAACGTGCAAGGGCCGTTTTGAGACGAACCCGCTTCGCATCCTTGACTGCAAGGTCGATACCTGCAAGGAGATCGTGAAGGACGCGCCGCACACGATGGATTACATCTGCGACGATTGCCGCGCGCATATGGACGAGCTAACCAGGCTTCTGGATCTTGCGGGCATCCGCTATGAAATCGACCCGATGCTGGTGCGCGGACTTGATTACTATACCAAGACCGTGTTTGAGATCGTTTCCGGTATGTCCGGCGCGCAGGGGACGCTGTGCGGCGGCGGACGCTACGACGGGCTCATTAAGGAGCTCGGCGGCCCGGAAATGCCCGCCGTCGGCTTCGGCCTCGGTATGGAGCGCCTGCTGCTCATCATGGACAACCTCGGGATCGGGATCGAAAAGCCCGTCCGTTACGATCTGATGCTGATCGGGCTCGGCCGGGAGGCGAAGGACCGCTGCTTTACGCTCGCAAGGGAGCTCAGGGCAAAGGACGTCGCGGTCGATTTCGACCTGATGGACCGCAGCGTCAAGGCACAGATGAAGTATGCCGACAAGACCGGCGCGCGCTTTACGATGGTTATCGGCGAGGATGAAATGAACAACAACGCCGCGACCCTGAAATCCATGAAGGGCGGCGATTCGATGCAGGTTCCGCTCGACGCGGAAAGCATCGCAAATCTGATCGAGAGGGGATAAAACGATGGGAGAATTTTTGAGCGGATGGAAACGCACGTGCTATTGCACAGAGCTTTCCAAGGAAAACGTAGGTCAGGAAGTCACGCTGATGGGCTGGACGAACGTCCGCCGCGATCTCGGCGCGCTGATCTTCGTGCAATTACGTGACCGCACGGGGCTGATGCAGGTCGTGTTCGATTCCTCGACGCTGAGCGCGGAGGACTTTGAACGCGCAAGCACGATCCGTTCGGAATACGTGCTCGCGGTAAAAGGCGTTTTGGAAGCCCGTACCGGCAATATGATCAACCCGAACATGAAGACCGGCGAGGTCGAATTGAAGGTCAGGGAGTTTAAGATCCTGAGCACCGCCGAAACGCCGCCGATCGACACGAGCGACGACTGCAACGCGGGTGAGCTTTTGCGACTCAAGTACCGCTATCTGGATCTCAGAAGACCGTGCATGCAGAGAAATCTCATGATGCGCAACGAGATCACGCGGATCACGCACGAATACTTTGCGGAAAACGGCTTTTTGGAGATCGAAACGCCGATGCTCACCAAGAGCACGCCGGAAGGCGCGCGCGACTACCTCGTGCCGAGCCGCGTCCATCCGGGCAGCTTTTATGCGCTGCCGCAGAGCCCGCAGCTTTTTAAGCAGCTTCTCATGCTTTCCGGCTTCGACCGCTATATGCAGATCGCGCGCTGCTTCCGCGACGAGGACTTAAGAGCCGACCGCCAGCCGGACTTTACGCAGATCGACCTTGAGATGTCGTTCGTTGAAGCCGACGACGTCATGGCAATGAACGAGGGGTTTTTGAAGCGCCTCTTTAAAGAAACGCTGGACCTCGATATTCAGCTTCCGCTGCCGCGCATCACGTGGCAGGACGCGATGGACCGCTACGGCTCCGATAAGCCCGATACGCGCTTCGGCATGGAGCTAAAGGACCTTTCCGAATGCGTCAAAAACTGCGGCTTTTCCGTGTTCAAAAACGCGCTTGATAACGGCGGCAGCGTCCGCTGCATCGTCGCAAAGGGCGCGACGGCGCATTTTAGCCGCAAGGAGATCGACGCGCTCGGCGAGTTTGTCAAGACCTATAAGGCAAAGGGCCTTGCGTGGATGAACTGGAAGCCCGAGGGCCTGCAGTCGCCGATCGCGAAGTTTCTCACCGAAGACGAGATCGAAGCGATCAAGGCGAAGGCGAACTTTGAGCAGGGCGACGTCATGTTCATCGTGGCGGACAAAAACCCGGTCGTATGGGCGGCGCTCGGCGCGCTGCGTCTGAAGCTCGGCGACAAGCTCGGATTGATCGATCCGAAGAAGTTCAATCTTCTGTGGGTCGTCGAGTTCCCGCTTCTTGAGTGGAGTGAGGAGGAGAACCGCTTCGTTGCGATGCACCATCCGTTTACGAGCCCGATGGACGAGGACCTTCCGCTCCTCGACACCGATCCCGGCAAGGTCCGCGCAAAGGCGTACGATATCGTGCTGAACGGCAACGAGATCGGCGGCGGCTCGATCCGTATCCATTCGACCGAGCTGCAGGCGAAGATGTTCGACGTTATCGGACTCAGCAAGGAACAGGCGGAAGCGCGTTTCAAGTTCCTGCTCGACGCGTTAAAGTACGGCACGCCGCCGCACGGCGGACTGGCATACGGGCTCGACCGCGTGACCATGCTGATCTGCGGCGCACAATCGATCCGCGACGTCATCGCGTTCCCGAAGGTGCAGAACGCCTCCTGCCCGCTGACGAACGCACCCGATCCGGTCGACGCTAAACAACTCGAGGAGCTGCATATCGCGGTCGTTCCCGAGGAAAACTGATAGAATTCATAATAAGAAAGGAGCTTCACCCATGGCAAACATTCTCACAGGCACATTGGACAACTTTGAAGGCATCATCAACGGCGAACTCCCCGTTTTGGTGGATTTCTGGGCAACGTGGTGCGGCCCGTGCCGCATGGTCAGCCCGTTTATCGAGCAGCTTGCGGACGAATATGAAGGCAAAGTCACGTTCGTAAAGGTCAACGTCGACGAGGAGCCGGAGCTTTGCGAAAGGTATCGCGTCTCTTCGATCCCGAACCTCGTCCTCTTTAAGGACGGCGACGTTGTGGAGCAGAGCGCAGGCGCACGCCCGAAGGCGCAGATCGCCGCGTTCATCGAGCAGGTCTTATAAGCACAAAACCGAAAGACGGGGGAGGCAGCAGCCTCTCCCGTTTTATCGTTCCGTGACCTCGACGCGGATCGGATCGCCGTGCCGTTTGCCGATTTGTCCGCGAATGGATTTCGTTACCCCGATGACGAAACAAACCGAACCGTCCGCGTTTTTCACGCCCATGTTCACGATGCTGCCGTCATAGGGAACGCCGTCGAAGGTCGCGTGAACCTTGACGCGACCTTTTCCGAACGTCTGTCGGATATCCCGCGGAAACGCGACGTACGCGCCTCCGTCGGGCTCTTCGTGCAGAATCGCCGTGAACGCGTATGTCTTCGGACGCGTTCGTTCCATCCGGATCTCCGCCGCGCCGACGGACGGAAGATACTGTTCCTCGCCGGTCGCGGCAAATCCGCATTTTTCATAGAAGCGGATCGCGCGCGCGTTCTCCTTCAGCACCCAGAGACCGACCGTGCGGTAAGCTGAAAGCATTTCCCAAACTGCATCGAAAAGCTGTTTTGCAGCGCCTGTTCCCCAATACTCCGGCAGTACGTACAGCGCAAATAGCTCGCCGGTATCCGGCGCATTGCCGCTGCTTCCGTACCCCGCAAAGCCTACGACGCGTTCGCTATCCTTTGCAATGAGAATGTTGTCGCGCCATTGAAACGCGATTTGTTCGCATTTGGAAAGCGTCAGCTTTTCAAGATATGCTTCGCTGACCAACCCCGCATACGCTTCGTGCCAGCATCGCCAATGCACGTACGCTTTTCCGCGAATCTCCGCGTCCGTTTCCATGTTCCTGATTTCCGTCATTTTGCGCACCTCACCGATCTGACATAGATCTGACAGGGGTTATGCTCGTCCCAAAGCGAAGAAAACAGCTCAAATTCCTTGAATCCGCAGCTTTGATAGAACAGGTTCGTTCGATCATATTCTTCATAACGTCCCATCTGCACAGTCTTGACCTGCATAAACGAATACCCTTGCTCTGCGGCAATTCTCATTGCGGCATCAAAGAGCTTTGTGCCGATTCCTTTCCGGTGGTATTCTTTGAGAACGCCCATGACCGCGATTTCGACGGTATCTTTGCCTGTTTCATTGAGACAAAGGAATCCGTTCGGCGCGCCGTTTTCAAAGGATGCGATCATGGTTTCACCCGCACTTTTGCGGATATAGCTCTCCCGCGCTTCGGGAATCCCAAACCATTCGGGAAGCTGTTCAAGAATCAGCCGCGCGATTCCGCACTTTTCTAAGGAGTCATTTACCGTTTGGATCATATGTCGCTTCTCCGTCATGATTTGATGTATAGCGGCATTCCGTATTCGTCGACGCCGTTTTCCGTGAATCCGAGCGATTTCCAGAATCGCACGGATTCCGGCTTTTCGCTGTTCAATTCGTACCATGCTGCGCCGTCCGCCTTTGTGTATCGTTCCAATGCCGCAAAACAGCGGCGACCGGTTCCGTCTCCGCGAAAGGCGGGGAAGACCCAGAAATCGAGGATAAAGCACTTGTCGCCCTCGCTTTCGTAAATGCAGTACGACGCCGCTCCGATGCGCGTTCCGTTTTCCCGAAAGTAAACGATATGATGGATATCCTGCGCTCGTTTCATATGTGCCTCGATGATCCCGCGGTATTCATCGCCGGAGAAGTACGCGATATCTTCCTCGTCGGAAATGATTCCGTCGTCAATCAAATAGCGGATATGCGCATCCCAGAATGCCGGAAGCGCTTCCGTTCCGATTTCTTCGATGCCGATCATAGGTCCTCCTGCGAAAACCCGAGCACGGGAAGAATCTCAGTAAGATGCCGGACGTCGTAATCGATGCGATACGCCTGCGGAACCGGCTTTCCGCCCGGATTGTACCAGCAGGTAACGATGCCCGCGTTCATACCGCCCTGCATATCACTGGTCAGAGAATCGCCGACGATCATAACATCACGCCGATCGATCGGACCGATCACGTCGAACACTTGATCAAAGAACGCCGGATTCGGCTTTTCAACGCCGAGCCGTTCCGATAGGAACACGCCGTCCATCAGCCTGCCGATGCCGGAGCGTTCCAGCTTTTTCGTCTGTGCTATGACCGTGCCGTTTGAAACGACGTACTGTTTTACCTTTCCTTTCAGAAAACCAAGGAGCTGCAGACAGTCGTCCCGGTACACAATCGTATCACCGAGACAGAGTTGATACCGGTCGTTGAACGGTACGGAAACAGAGGGATCGATGCCGTATTCCGAAAAGAACTGTTCGAACCTGCCGGTCAGAACCTGCTGCTTTGTGATCTCGTTCTGCTCAAGACGCTGCCAGAAAACATGGTTGATCGCATCGTAACGCGCTGCCATCGCGTCCGTACACAGACCGAGCGCGAACTCCGAAAACAGCGTATTCAGCGCCGCCCGCTGCGCAGCGCCGAAGTTCAGAAGCGTTTCGTCAACGTCCCAGAGAATCGTTTGAATCATCACTTATTCCCGGAATAAAACTCCGTTGCGATCTGATTCGCCTGAATCAGCACGGAGCTTTGGTTGAACACGCGGATCAGATCGTCCGCAGCGGCATGAACACTCTTTAGATCCGTGTCGCTCAAATAGATCACGAGCGTGTATTCCCGATAGACCTTTTCGCCGTCGATCCATCCGCCGTTCGCTTCCTGAATCGTATAGCCGCCGAAATGCGCAAGAAGAATCTCCTGTGCTTTTTCCTTCGCTTCGTCCGGCATAAACACCGGCTCATTCGAATCCTTGTCGTTGGTGCCAAGGTACAGAACGTACTGCGTGTCGCCCTGCGCGGCCTTTGTGCAGGGGAGGCATGCGACGATCAGCGCGGCAGCGGCGAGAACGACAGCGGCGGCGCAGAGCACGATCACCGCAATTCCGGATTTTTTGGACATAAAATGATCTCCTTTATCTATGATACATGGATTCTATCACAGTTTTACCACATTGTCATCCCAAAAGTATATTTTCAAAAGGCGAGTAAACCGCTTGACTTTTACGCATAATAGCTATATTATAAATACGAGTGAAACGGTAGGGTTTTAAGATGAAGTTTTCAACAAAAGGCAGATACGGTTTAAGAGCAGTTGTCGAGCTTGCGGCAAGGTACGGGGAAGGTCCCGTATCGCTTTCGGCTGTGGCGGCGGAGCAGGGTGTTTCGGAGGCATACCTCGAACAGCTCATGCGTTCGCTGAAAAACGCCGGGCTCGTCTCGACCGCGCGCGGCAAGACAGGAGGCTATCTTCTGACGAAGGAGCCGTCGGAAATCAGCGTGGGCGAGGTGCTACGCGCGCTGGAAGGGAGCACGGACGTTGTGGATTGCGTCGGAAGCGAAGCGAATGTCTGCGAGAACGCGTGCACGTGTTCGGCCCGTCCGCTGTTTTTGAAGCTGCAAAGCCGTATCAACGCCGTATTGGACGAAACGACCATCGGCGAGCTTACCGAAGATCATATCGAACAGAAAAAGAGGATCGAACATGCACGTTTATCTTGACAACGCAGCAACCACGAAGGTTCTGCCTGAGGTCATCGAAGCGATGATCCCGTACTATTCGGAGTTTTATGGCAACCCGTCGAGCTTCCACAGCTTCGCGCGCGACGCGCACAAGGGGCTGGACGACGCGCGTAAAACCGTCGCAAAGTGCCTGAATGCGGCAAACCCCGCTGAGATCTACTTCACGGGCGGCGGCAGCGAGGGCGACAACATGATTCTGCGCGGCGTTGCGCAGGCATACCGCAAGAAGGGCAATCACATCATTACCTCGAAGATTGAGCACCACGCGATCCTGCATACGCTGCAGGAACTTGAGGACAAAGACCTTGCGACCGTCACGTATCTAGACGTCGATGAGAACGGTCTTGTCGATCCCCAAGCGGTCAAAGCAGCGATCCGCCCGGATACGATCCTCGTTTCGATCATGATGGCGAACAACGAGGTCGGCACGATCGAACCCGTCAAAGAGATCGGCGCGGTCTGCCGCGAAGCGGGTGTGTTGTTCCACACCGACGCGGTGCAGGCGGTCGGTCATATCCCGGTCGACGTGCAGGACATGAACATCGATCTTATGACGCTGACGGCGCATAAGTTCCACGGTCCGAAGGGCGTCGGCGCGGTCTATATCAAAAAGGGAGTGCGCGTTCCCGCGATGATCACCGGAGGCGGTCAGGAGAACAAGAAGCGCGCGGGTACGGAAAACGTCCCCGGCATCGTCGGCCTTGCAAAAGCTTTGGAGATCCAGACAGAGAATCTCGAAGCGAACGTGCAGAAGATGACTGCGCTCAGAGATAAGCTGATCGCAGGCGTCGAGGAGCGGATCCCGGCCGTGCATTTGAACGGACACAGAACGCAGCGTCTTCCGAACAACGTCAACTTCGGCATTCGCTACATCGAGAGCGAGAGCATCCTGCTGATGCTCGACCTTCAGGGCATTGCGGCGTCGTCCGGCTCCGCGTGCACGTCCGGCTCGCTGGATCCTTCGCACGTACTTTTAGCGATGGGCATCTCGCACGAGGAAGCGAACGGCTCGCTCCGCATGACGCTAAGTGAATTCACGACTGAAGAAGAGATCGACTACGTGCTTGAAGTTCTGCCGCCGATCGTGCAGCGGCTCAGAGATATGTCCCCGATTTATCCGAAAGGAGGAGTACAGTAATGCAGTATTCGGAAAAGGTTTTGGATCATTTTCAGCATCCGAGAAACGTCGGTGAGATCCCCGATGCGTCGGGCGTCGGCACGGTCGGCAACGCCAAGTGCGGCGACATCATGCAGATGTTTCTGAAGATCAACGACGACGAAATCGTTGAAGACGTCAAGTTCAAGACGTTCGGCTGCGGCGCGGCGATCGCGACCAGCTCGATGGCGACGGAGCTCATCAAGGGCAAACCGCTCGCGGAGGTCGAAAAGCTCACGAACGAAGCGGTCGTGGAAGCGCTCGAAGGACTTCCTCCCGTGAAGATCCACTGCTCGGTGCTTGCGCAGGAAGCGGTGCAGGCGGCGATCGCGGATTATCGCGCAAAAAAAGAAAACAAACAAAAAGAGGAAGCGCCGAAGGCCGAATAATCGAACGAATGCTTCGCATACTAACCTCAAAAAAGAAAGAGGTGATCGCATGCGCATGGCAATGCTCGGAATCGGCATGGCGGTCGGCGCGGCGGCGGCCGCGACCGCGATGTGTACGCTGTATCCGGATATCCCGCGCCGCATGAAGCGGGACGGAAAAAAGGTCATCCAAAAGACCCAGCGGATGATGCATCTTTAAGAGGGAGGAGGATTTCCTCCCTTTTTCATGTTGCAAAGAATTCACATTCGAGTATTGACGAACGCGGCGATATTTCGTATAATATCGAAAGACACAGGAAAGGATAGATTTAAGATGTTATTGAATGTAGCAATTTCCGTTATGAATGCGAACGTTTCGTGCCTGCAATCCGCAGGCGGCTCGTCCAACGGTCAGCCGGCCGGTTGCGCCGATTCAAGCAGCATCTGGATGATGCTGATGCCGCTGCTTCTGATTGTTGTGATGCTGGTTGTAATGATCATCCCGCAGCGCCGCCGCGACAAGAAGGTCAAGGATATGCTGAGCTCCTTAAAGCAGGGCGACAGAGTTCGCACGATCGGCGGTATTTACGGAACGATTTCTTCCGTCAAGGACGACGTCATCGTTCTTTCCGTCGGACCCGACAAGGTCAAGCTCGTATTTGCGCGCGGCGCGATTTCGCAGGTCGAAGATACCGGCGTGGAAAACACGATGTCGGAAGAAGTCAAAGAGTAATCGGAATGGATGCAGCCCGGAGTTTTCCGGGCTTTTTCTTTTGCCCGTATCGAAAAATCCGCGTCGAAAAGCCTTCTCCTCGGGGCGTATGCGAGGTCGGATGAGACGGCCCCTTTTGCACACAAATCGCAGACAGGTTACAGTCATGCGTTCGCGTGCTCGCGCATAGGATGCGGCAAAGGGGGTGAGAGCATGACGTCCGGCAAAAGAAAAAAACGGACAAAGATGCCGTACAAGTCGCTTCTGTACGGCATGCTGATCGGCGTGGGTACGATCATCCTGCTGGTTCTGCTTCTGACGTTGCTCGTGTATCTCGGATGGCTGCCCGAATCGTCCGTATCCATCGGAAATACCGTGATCAAAATCCTTGCCGCGCTGGCAGCAGGAACGTACGTCGGCCTTTCGCGCGGGCGCAGTCCATGGTGGTTCGGCGGGATCGCGGCGGTTCTTTCGCTCGTGCTTGCGATCGGTGCGATGAGCCTGTATCTTGGCGCGTTCCGACTGACGTGGAACACGTTTGCCGATCTTTTGATGAGCTTTGCGGTCGGATCCGCGGTTTCCGCGCTGCTTGCAAGGCGGAAAACGGAATAAGAAAAGGGGCGTTAAGAATCGTTTCTTAACGTCCCCCGTGCATGGACGACCGGAAAGACGGATCGTCCGTATCGTTGTGATTGGGACGGGCAATGCCCGCCTGCGGAGAATTCCGCCGTTTAAATGCGGGCGGACATGCGCGCGTAATAGAGAATGCGAGAGCTCAGCTCCGGCGAGAAGTCCTTTTTTTCGGCACGCCAGCGCCACCAGCCGGTCGTGCTCGGATTGTTCATGCGGCAGTCGTCGCCAAGACCCAAGTAGTCTTGCATCTGCAGGATCGCAAGCTCGGAAACGGAATTCAGAACGCCGCGGGCAAAGCCAAACGGCATGCCTTCGCGCTCGTTCAAGCCCAGATAATCGACGGCGAACGCGACGCATTCCTTCGGCGCGGTCTCGACCCAGCCCATGATCGGCGTGTTGTCGTGCGTGCCGGTGTAGGCGATGCTGTGCACCGGGTAGTTGTGCGGAAGCTCCCTCGAATTCCCGCACGGGTCGAAGCCGAACTGCATGACGCGCATGCCGGGGAACCCGGAATCACTGAGCAGCTTTTTGACCTCCGGCGTGAGATAGCCGAGATCCTCCGCAATGATATGCAGGTTCGGACATGCCTCCTTGATCGCGCGGATGAGCTTCATGCCGGGGCCGGGGTACCATGCGCCGGGACGCGCGTCGGCGGCGCCGAACGGAATGCCCCAATAGCTTTCGAGACCGCGGAAATGGTCGATGCGGATCACGTCAAAACGCGTCGCGACCGCCGAAACGCGGCGCTTCCACCATGCGAAGCCGTCGGCTTCGTGCCTTGCCCAGTCATAGATCGGATTGCCCCAGAGCTGTCCGAGCTCGGAGAAGTAATCCGGCGGCACGCCCGCAACGAGCGAGGGATTGTGCCTTTCATCCATCAGAAACAGCTCCGGCTCCGCCCAGACGTCCGCGGAATCGTGCGGCACGTAGATCGGGATATCGCCGATGAGCTTGACGCCGTGCGCGTTCGCGTAGGCGCGGAGCGGCTTCCATTGCTGATCGAATTCATACTGCATGAACCGGTGGAAATCCACCTCGTCCTTTAGCAGCGCGCTGTACGAGGCGATCGCTTCCGGCGTGCGGTTCAAAATCGCGGGATCGGACCACTCGTACCACGGCGCGTTGTTAAAATGTGTTTTGACGGCGCAGAACAGCGCATAGGTATCGAGCCACCACGCGTTTTCCCTTGCAAAGTCCGCCATCTCGTTGCGGTCAAAACGCTCGAACGCCTTTCTGAGAACGACAAACCGGTTCTCCCAAAGCTTGCCGTAATCGACCCGCGTGGGATCATCGCCCCAATCGAGATCGCATTCCGCCTCTGTAAGAAGCCCCTTGCCGATCAGCGTTTCGAGGTCGATCATGTAGGGGTTGCCGGCATAGGTCGAGCTGCTCTGATACGGAGAATCGGCAAACCCGGTCGGATTGACCGGCAGCATCTGCCAGTAGGTCTGTCCCGCCGCGGACAGGAAATCGACGAACGCATACGCTTCTTTGCCGAGCGTGCCGACGCCGAACCGGCTCGGCAGCGAGGTAACATGCATCAGGATCCCGCAAGCACGTTTCATGAGGTTTTCCTTTCTTCTATATTCATGGAAATTTCTGTTTCTATTTTATCACATCTGTGCTATAATACAAGAAAAAAGTATGAATGTTGTTGAATGATTCGATTCGCAGCCAAAAGGAGAACTATGAGCAACAATCAATTTACGGTCCTGTCGCCGGAAGTGGAAGAAGCAAAAAGAACGGGCAAGCCGATCGTCGCACTGGAAAGCACCATCATTTCCCACGGCATGCCGTATCCGCAAAATGTCGAAACTGCACTGAACTGCCAGCGCATCTGCAGGGAAAACGGCGCTGTTCCCGCAACGTGCGCCGTGATTGACGGCAAAATCTGCGTGGGGCTGACCGACGAACAGATCGACTACCTCGGCAGAGAAGGGCAAAAGGTCACAAAAGCGAGCCGCAGAGACCTTCCGCTTCTGATCGCGCTTCATAAGGACGGGGCGACGACCGTTGCCGCAACCATGATTGCGGCTGCCCAGGCGGGCATTCGCGTGTTCGCGACCGGCGGCATCGGCGGCGTACATCGCGGCGCGGAAACGACGATGGATATCTCGGCCGATCTGGAAGAGCTTGCCCAAACGCCCGTCTGCGTGGTCTGCGCTGGCGCAAAAAGCATCCTCGATCTGAACCTCACCATGGAATACCTCGAAACGAAGGGCGTTCCCGTCATCGGCTTCGGTACGGATGAACTTCCTGCGTTTTATACGCGCAAGAGCGGGATCGGCGTTCCGTGGCGGATCGACGAGCCGAAGGAGATCGCCGGCGCGATCAACGCTTCGCGTGAGATCGGATATCGGGGCGGCATGCTGGTGGTCAATCCGATCCCCGAGGAATACTCGATGGACGCGGACGTGATCAACAAGGCGATCGACGAAGCGATTGAAGAAGCGAAGGAACAGGGGATCAAGGGCAAGGAAACGACGCCGTTTTTGCTTGCGAAGATCAAGGATATTACCGGCGGCGAAAGCCTCGCTTCAAACATTCAGCTCGTGTATAACAACGTGCGCCTTGCGGCACAAATCGCCGCAAGCCTGTAACTGCGCTTGAAATCTTTTCGTCCGGGGCTTGCGAAACGGCGAAAAATAAGGTAAAATAATCTATCAATACGCGAAGAAAGACGGAGGCAATATGAAAAAAAAGGTTCTGATATGCGTGCTGTGCTTCTGCATGGCCATATCCGGCCTTTTCTATGCGGTTGCCGACGAAAAAGCGGTTTCCTACGTGACCGGCGACGCGAACGGGGACGGAAAAGTAACGCCGGCCGACGCCTCGCTGATTCTCCGGTATTGCGTCGGACGCGTATCCAATCTCAGCCTGCGTAATAAAATCAATGCCGACGTCAACCGGAACGGCGCTGTCGACAAAAACGACGCGGCGGCGATTCTGCGCCACATCGTGAAAACCTCGCCGCTGACCTCAACGGCATTGGACAGAACGCTGTATGAGAGCCTCTCAAAGAACACCGCTTTCGATTCCGGCAACGTAGAATGGATCACCCGCGTGATTCAGGCGCTGCCGAGCTCCAACAAATACCGTGCGGTCCTGTATGCCGGATCGAAACTCATGGGCAAAACTTATAGTGAAATGGATTGTAGCACGTTCGTGAAGACGGCATTCCGGAACGCGGGGTACAGTTTCCCGAGCGGAGCAAGCTATAAGATCCTGGATTATTACAATCAAAACGGATTGACGCATGCGCTCTCGTTTAAGAGCGACGGAACGATTAATACGAGCGCGCTGAAGCCCGGTTATATCCTTGTCAGCCTGAACCCGAGCACCGGAAAAGCAAACCACGTTTCGCTGTTCGTCGGCGTGGTCAACGGGCAGGTCGTGATTATGGAATCCGGATCGAGCGGCTTAAACGGTGTTCGGCTGACAAAAATGTGGTATACGAGCGGATACGAGTGGAAGTATTACATCAATCCGCTCGGATAAAACGCAAAATGATAAGCAGGCGCAAAGCCTGCTTTTTTGTGTCACGATGCGATTCTTTCAACAGCCCGAAGCAGATACCGCGTCTGCTTTAATGCCTGTTGATGAAGTCCGCGGTGACGTGATCGAGTACGCCGCCGTAGGGCAGCGCGCCGCGGATCGCGCGAGCGGTAAAGCGGTTCAGGTCCGGGAGCAAAAGCGTGGAGAACCCATTCAGCTTGACCCGGTACGGATGCGTGGCGTTTCCGACGCTCTCCCGT
This sequence comes from Clostridia bacterium, assembly GCA_017388175.1. Taxonomy (GTDB): domain Bacteria; phylum Bacillota; class Clostridia; order Christensenellales; family CAG-138; genus UBA3792. Next base: position 19,288 of record JAFOTD010000095.1, read on the forward strand.
CCGCCTGCCGAAAAGCCGAGGTGCGGAATCTCCTCCATGAACGCGTCGCAGGCCTCCTCGGAAGCAAACGCCATGGTGAGGCACACGCGCCTTACTAGGCTCAGATCGCCGTCGCGATGCTGGACGGACTTGATATAGGCAGCGTTTTCCACCGATTGCAGCTTGGCGTCGTCGGGGAAAAGCAGGCAGTAATACGTCGCGTAGTGCGGTTCCGAAACATGTCCGCAGGAGACGCGCAGCTTCGTTTCGGCACGGCAGATCGCGGAAACGCGGTGGATCAGCGCCTCGTCCGACGTGTAGAAATAAAACTGCAAAAGGTCCTTCATGCCGATGCCGCCGACGAAGATCGCGGCGTCTTCAAGCTGCTCCGCAAAGAGGTGCTGTAAGGCGGATGCGCGCCGTTCCTCGGATCGCGAGAAGGCGGTGGCTTCCGGTTCGTGCGGGGCGATGCTGACGAATACGAGCTGCGAGTATGCCAAAGTGGGAAGCAGCTCCCAGTATTGCAGATCAACCTGAAAAACCGCTTCCCGCTCGTTCCACTCCCATTCGTATTTCAGCCAATCAGTCATGAATCAGCACAGCCTTGATGCGGCGCACGCCGCTGGAGGACGCTTCCTCTTTCTTGATCTCAAAGCGTCCGAGATCGCCGGTGTTCTTTGCGTGCGGTCCGCCGCAGATCTCTTTGCTGAACTTGCCCATCGTGTAGACCTTGACCTTTTCGCCGTACTTGCTTTCGAAAAGACCGATCGCGCCCTGCGCCTTCGCTTCTTCCACGGTCATCTCTTCGCAGGTGATCGGCACCTTTGCAGCGATCGCTTCGTTCACAAGACGCTCAACTTCACGAAGCTCTTCATCGGTCACCTTGCGGCCGAAGCTGAAATCGAAGCGCAGACGCTCCGCCGTGATGTTGCTGCCCTTCTGCGAAACGGTGTCGTCGTTTAAAACCTTTCTAAGCGCAGCCTGTAAAAGATGCGTTGCGGAGTGCAGCGCCGCCGTTGCTTCGCTGTTGTCCGCTAAGCCCCCCTTAAAGCGCTGTTCCGCGCCGGCCTGAGACTTCTTCTGATGCTCCTCAAAAGCGGCCGCAAAGCCCTTCTCGTCAACCGAAACGCCCTTTTCCTTCGCCATCTCGACCGTCAGCTCGATCGGGAAGCCGTAGGTGTCGTAGAGATGGAAAGCGGAAATGCCGTCGATCTCGGTGCCTTCGAGGTTCGAAACGAGCTTATTAAACTCTTTGAGCCCTTTTTTCAGCGTATCGGCGAAGCGATTTTCTTCCTTCCGCAGCTCGGCGAGGATCTTTTCACGGTTTTCATTGAGCTCGGGATAGACCTCGCCGTATTGGTCGATGATCTTTTCCGCGAGCGTGCAGAGCGCATAGCGCGGCATATTAAGCTGCGACGCGAAGCGGAGGCTGCGGCGGATAAGGCGGCGGAGGATATAGCCCTGATCGACGTTCGACGGCGTGACGCCACGCTGGTCACCGAGGATAAACACGGCGCAGCGGGTGTGGTCCGCAATGATGCGGAACGCGCGCGTCGTTTCGGGATCGTCGCGATAACCCTTATGCGAAAGCTCGGAAATGAGCGCGATGATGTCGGAGAATGCGTCGGTGTCGAACACGCTTTCCGCGCCCTGCAGCGTGGCGACGGTGCGGTCGAGACCCATGCCGGTGTCGACGTTCTTCTGCTCGAGCGGAAGGAACACGCCGTCGGCTACCTTGTTGTATTCCATGAAGACGTTGTTCCAGATCTCAAGATACTTTCCGCAATCGCAGCCTGCCTTGCAGTCGGGGCCGCACGGTGCTCTTCCGGTGTCGTAAAAGATTTCGGTGTCCGGACCGCACGGGCCGGTCTGACCCGCAGGCCCCCACCAATTATTCTTTTTCGGCAAATAAACGATATGCGAGGGATCGACGCCCATCTCGACCCAGCGGTCGTGCGCGACCGTATCGCGCGGCGCGTCCTTGTCGCCCTCGAAGCAGGTGAAATACAGCTTATCCTTCGGGATGCCGAGCCACTTTTCGTCGGTCAGAAACTCCCACGAATAAGCGATGCTTTCCTTTTTAAAATAGTCGCCCAAAGACCAGTTTCCGAGCATTTCAAAGAACGTGCAGTGCGAAGCGTCGCCGACCTCGTCGATGTCGCCGGTACGGACGCATTTCTGTACGTCGCAGAGACGCTTGCCTTCCGGGTGCTTTTCACCCATCAGATACGGCACGAGCGGATGCATGCCCGCCGTGGTAAAGAGCACGGTCGGGTCGTTTTCGGGAATCAGGGAGGCGGAGGAGATCACCGCGTGTCCCTTGGAACGGAAGAAGTCCAGATAAAGTTTTCGCAATTCCTTTGCGGTTAATGAACGCATGGTTTCGTTTCCTTTCGTAAAATAACGATCAACTTTTATTTTATGAAAAAACGGATCGTTTGTCAATGAAAAAACCGCCCCGATCGCGCGGAGCGGCAAAGAAAATTGTTTATTCGGCTTCCGTATACAGGATATCGTGACTGAGCGGCGTATAGAAACGCTCGCGCACACGGTCCGGGTTGCGCGTTTCGCCCATGATCCACATGAGCTTCGCAACCGCCGCCTCGGTGGTCATGTCGTACGCCTCGATAATGTTCTGCTGCTTTAAGGCATGTCCGACTTGATAGACGGTGAGATTGGAGCCTTCGTTTTGCACCTGCGTGGTGATAACGATAAGCTTGCCCATCGCGACGCCGCGGTCGATCGCGGCGCGGAAGCATCCGTTCGTGCCTTCAGGAAGCCCACCCACGCCGAAGCTTTCAATGATAACGGCGTCGTACCGGCCGAGCGCGTAGGATAGCATGCCCGCGTCGGAACCGGGGATCAGCTTGACCAGACCCACGCTCGCGTTCAGCGTGTGCGAGAATTTCGCGCGGTCGCGATAGCCGAGGTCGATGTAGTGCAGCACGCGTCCGTCCTGCAGCACGGCAAGCTCGGGATAATTGATGCTCGCAAAGGCTGAAAAGCTCTTGGAACGCACCTTCTTCGCTCGCGTGCCGAGGATCACGCTGCCGTTGAACACGATCGAAACGCCGCACGCGCGGTCGTCGCATACGTACGTGAACGCGTCTAAAAGGTTCTGCTTAGAATCGGTCACATCCATGCTGATCGGTTTTTGCGCGCCGGTCAGCACGATCGGCTTTTTCGAGCGCCGCACGAGGTACGAGAGCGCCGCGGCAGTATATGCCATGGTATCTGTGCCGTGGCTGACCACGAATCCGTCGTACGCGTCGTAGTACGACTCGATGCACTTCGCGATCGCGAGCCAGTTATCCGGCGTCATGTTCGTGCTGTCTACGCTCATCAGCTGCATGCACTCGACGTCGCAGATCTCGCTGACGCGGGGAATGTAGTTTAGAAGCTGATTCGAGCCGAGCTTCGGGGCGAGCCCGTCGGCCGTCATTTCAGAGGCGATCGTGCCGCCCGTTCCGATCAATAAAATCTTTTTCATATCTTCAGTATAGTCCATTTATCGGTAAATTGCAATCCCCGATTGACGGAACGGGGGCGAGGGATACGGTATCGATATCATGCCGGCGGCTGCCGTCTTCGGCGACTGAGGATGTGTATAACAAAAACGGGACCGCAAAAGCGATCCCGTGTTTGTCGGAGTTCAAACTTGTTCTTACAGACCGTAGCGCTTCTTGAAGCGATCTACTCGTCCGCCGCTGTCAACCAGCTTCTGCCGACCGGTGAAGAACGGATGGCACTTGCTGCAGATTTCGACCTTCAGCTCGCCCTTGGTGGAGCCGGTAAGGAAGGTCTCGCCGCACGCACAGCGTACAACCGATTCGCCGTAAGACGGATGAATATTTTTCTTCATGTATTATCACTCCTTCGTCGTGTAATGCATTACCAACGGCTATTATACCATGCCGGCGAAAAAAAGCAAGTAAAATTTTGCGTTTTTCGAAACTTTTTTTGCGGCGATTTCAGAGTTTTTTTTGTAAAAATTGCAAAAATATCAAACCGAAACCGAACTCGCAGCGTCTGTACAGTGAAAACGCAAAAGGAGAAGAAAAAATGACACGCTTTATATTCGGAGGGAACAACATGAAGAAACGGTTTTGGCTCGTGCTTGCGGCGGCGATTCTCAGCCTGCTGCTCATCGGATCGGCGACTGCGGACAGCGACTCTTTTAAACCGGTCACGAACGGCTCCGATCTTCACGACGGCGACAAGATCATTCTTGTCAGCGACGACGGCGAAGGCTTTTACACGGTCGGCGCGAATTTTGCGAACGCATCGGTCGATTACGGAACGACGATCACCGAGACGAGCTCTATGCTTCCGTTCATTCTGCATAAAACGAACGGCGGCTGGACCCTTGAAACGAACGGGAGTTATGTCGCGTCTTCCGGCAGTACGCTGACGCTCACGAGCGCAAAAGCAAGCGCGGCGGTCTTCTCGATCGCCGTCAACTCGAACGGTACGGCGAAACTCTCGACCGGTGGAGGTGATCTCGTTTTCGCGCAGTTCAACGGCGAATACCGCTTCGGTATCGGTTCCGGCGGCAGCGACGTTCTGATTTGCAGCGCGTCTTTGCGGAATGAATTCGGCGACGGACTCTGGTGGACGTACTTTAACGAAAAGCTGACCGTCGGCGGCGAAGGTGCGATGCCTAATTACGACTTCTATGGGAACCCCTGGAACAGAAATGCGACCGCGGTCGAGGTCAAGGACGGCGTCACGTCGATCGGAAGCTACGCGTTTTCCGGATTCAGCAAGCTTACGGCGGTCACCGTTCCGGACAGCGTGACGGCGATCGGCTACAATGCGTTCCATAACTGCTCCAAGCTCGAAGAGATTGCGATCCCGAACAGCGTTACGAGCATCGGGGATGAAGCCTTCCGCAATTGCTCGAAACTTACGACGTTCAACGTCCCGACTGACCTGACCTATTTCGGCAGCAACGTATTATTAAACACCGCTTGGTGGAACGCGCAGAGCGACGGCCTCGTCTACTGCGACTACGTGCTGGCGGGCTGCAAGGGCACGGTTCCGCAGATCGTAACGGTCAAGGATGGCACAAGGCTGATTTCGCCCAATGCGTTTTATAACAACAAAAACATTGTCAGAGTCAATCTGGCGGACAGCGTTACGGACATCGGCGGATATGCGTTTCAATACTGCAGCGCGCTTACGACGGTCAACGTCGGCAGCAACATCAAGGCGATCAACGTCCGTGCGTTCAACGATTGCACGAAGCTGACGTCGTTTACTGTTCCGGACAGCGTTCATACCATCGGAGACTACGCATTCAGCGGATGTTCGGCGCTTGAAGAGCTGACGCTCGGAAACGGTCTGGTCAGCATTGGATATAGCGCGTTCAGGTCCTGCGGCAAGCTGGAGGAGGTCACGATCCCGGACGACGTGACGGTCATCGAAGGGGATACCTTTGCTTACTGCTCTGCTCTTAAAAAGCTTACGGTCGGCGGCAGCGTCACGATGATCAAGCGCTTCGCGTTTGATGGATGCTCCGCGCTGCGGGAGGTTACCTTTGAAAAAACGCCTATGAAGATTGAATGGGCCGCTTTCACCGGATGCAATGCAATCACCGATGTCTGGTACAACGGAACGAGATCGGACCGCGAGAACAATCTGGAAATGGATTCATATAACGGCAATCTTCCGAAAGCCGACTGGCATTACATCCGGGAGGAGATCGCGGGAAAGATCGAATGGAACGCTTCCGACGTGAAGTTCAAGGGTACGACCGCGTACGTGATCGCAAACGGCAGCGCGCAGACGCCGCGCTTTACGGTGAAGAACAAGGCGACCGGCGCCGTGATCGACGCGAAATTCTACGATGCGGTCTATCGGGAAAACGTCAAGGCGGGAACCGCCTATCTGACGGTTACGTTCAAGGACGACTATAAGGGAACGTGCAGCGCGTCGTTCAAGATCTATCTGCCTGCAACGACGGCAACAACGGTTGAAAACGTCGGCGACGGCATCAAACTGACCTGGAAGGCCGTGGACGGCGCGGCGGGCTACGTCATCTACAGAAGAGCGTGGAGCAGCACCACGGACGGCTGGACGGACTTCGTGCGCTGGAACAACACGACCGCGTTGAACTGGACCGACACGAACGTCTATGCCGGCACGCGCTACCAGTACGGCGTCAAGGCGTACTTTGCGAGAAGAACCGACCCGGTGACCGGCACGCAGATCGGCGGAAACGTGGGCGATAATTATAATCTCGGCGAGGTCGGTCCTTTGAAAACGACCGTGCGCATCACCACCCGCACGCTTTCGAGCGTGACCGCGGGCAGCAAACAAATGACGGTCAAGTGGTCCGGCAGCTCGGTCTTCACCGGCTATCAGATCCAGTACGCGACCGATTC
>JAFOTD010000096.1 GCA_017388175.1 Clostridia bacterium
GTTCATGGATAGCTACGGCCTGGGCATTCAAAGCTTCCGGGGTGATATCGGCTATCTTGACGGATGGAACGAGGGCTTCCTGACGACCTGGCTATTCTCCCTGCGGGAGGATCTGTGCGTGGCCGTGATGTTCAACCGGTCCACTGACGAACTTGACTGGAAACAATCCTATATCGCCATCGAGCTGTTCCAAACCGCGGAGGAAGACCTGGCAGAGAAACCGAGCAAACGGAGCTTAAAAGCCCTGTGCGGCAAATACGAGCATCCCGATGACGCCGAGATCTGCGTAGACGAGGTCTTCATGCAAGAAGGAAAGCTGTACGCAAAGTTTCTTAGCGACGACGACGAATTTACCAGTCAACTCTATCCCATCGGGAAGAAGACCTTCGGCCGCAAGGGCGGCTTTGCCAAAATCATTTTTGGTGAAAACTGCCTGACTACCGACGGGATCACTTGCAAGAAGCTGTAAAATCAAAACAGCAGCAGAGTTTCCCTGTTACGAAAATTAACGATAACCCTCATTTTGTTAAAATCGCAATCTTTAGCCAAAGAAAAAGCCCACCCGTGTGGTGGGCTTTTTCTTTGTCCATATTACGGAAGGTTCGAACCGTGGTTCGTATACGCGGCGAAAGCCGCGTGCCCGGCATTTCTTCCTTGCCTTTCGATCGGTTGAAATGCCGTATTCTGCCATGTGCGACGCGTTGTCGTCTGCTTCGTTTCGCTCACAAGCGACTTTTTATTTGCGTATCATCACGTCGTCTTATTCAACCTTTCCTATAAAACCTTGATTCCGGAAAGACTTTTTGTTAGTATATAGAAAAGAAAGGATACGGAAGCAATGTCTAAGACATTTGATTGTTATATCTGCACGAAGGCAGACCTTTGCGACGCGGTGAAGCGCTTCGGAATCATGCCGTTGTTTGAAAACAGCGTCCCCGGGTTTTCGGTGGAGGAGCACGTCGCTCCAAAAGCATGGTTTACCGACGACGAAGGCGTTTGGGAATGGAAGGGCCCCGTAATCCGGGAAACCGGCTGCGCGTACGGCAAGTTTTTCGGGCACAAGGCGGTGTTTATCAGCCCGGAATGGTATCCGGATTTCGTGAATTACCGCAGAGGCGGATACGATTTCGAAGGATGGTATGAGGATGGACTCGTCTCACATGACGAGAAGATAATTTACGATGCGATCCGGGCAAGCGGATGCATTCCCTCGAAGCTCTTGAAGCGGATGCTGAACTATCGCAAGGGAGGCAATCGCGGCTTTGACGGTGCAATCAATCGATTGCAGGCGAACGGCTACGTGCTGATCGACGATTTCATGTACGAGCAGGACCGTTTCGGCCGCACCTACGGCTGGGGCGTTGCGGTATATACCACACCGGAACAGCGGTTCGGTGAAAACTTCCTTGTGCCGATTGGCAATCGAACGCCGCAGGAATCGCGTGCAAGAATCTTTACGCATCTCATGGAACTCTTGCCGGACGCCGATCCGCGCAGGATCGACCGGTATCTGCAATAATACCGAGAAGGCGTCGGCGCGCTGCCGATCCGGCACATATTATCTGACAAAGAAAAAGCCCCGCGAAAAGCGGGGCTTCGAACATGCCGTTTTCTGAATTACAGATCAAGACTGGAAAGAGCTTTTATTGCGTCAAGAGCGTCTTCGCCGTATTCAGCTTTGATGTAAGAAGCAGTTGCTGCGTAGCTCAGCCAATATGCGCATATCGCAAGAACCAAAACCGCGCAAGCGATAACAATGACGAAAGGCGCGATGTTCATACGTCCGTCGCCTGCAGCCTTCTTCGAGGCCATGTATACCATCAGGACCTGGGTAAGAACCGCGATCGCGAGGAAGAAAGTCGCGAACATGTGCCATGCGGGTGCGAGAGGCATTGCGGCGAGAGCTGCAACGGTCAGCGGGAGGGTCGTAAACGCGTACAGATTCAGCATAGAAAAGATCGGAAGCGTTTTACGCATCAGAGCCAGCACCGCATAGAGAGCGCCGAACATGATGATGTTCGCAACGAGAGAAATGATAAACCCAAACAGGAACGGGAAGCCGAAGCCGATGTTACGAACTGCGCCGAAAACACCGCCGGCAAGCGAGAAGAGGAGAACATTGCAGCCGAGAAGAATCGCCCATTCATGCGACTTGCTCTGCGCGGCACTCATAATGCCGTTTTCCCATTTGCCGGTAAAAAATGCTTTCAATCCTTCCACAAGATTCGTAACGATGGGGGAACCCGCTGCGCTCTTGCCCTTGACGGGGTTGCCGCATTTTCTGCAGAACGTGGAATCATCGGGAATTTGCGCACCGCACTTTTGACAGAACATAAATTTCACTCCTTATCATGTTAAAATCAGATTGTAATGGTTCCCAATCTGTTCTGTTACAGATTATAGCACAATTTCGACGGTGATGCAATAATAAGGATATAATATTTATTCGGTTTTCGATCGGATTCTCATGACCTTTCGCGCTGAAAAACCATTTTCGTCAAAAAATTCGTAATTTTGTAACATAGAATTCGATTTTTTTTTGCAAATCCGTGTTATAATACTGACAAGAATGATAACCGTATTGTGAATTCTGTATGGTAGGGAGGCGGATTTATGCACGTAGCACTTGGTATCATTATGCTTTTGCTTGCGTTGGTTCTGGGGTTTTTCGGCTATATGATCGCTATGCGCGGTAAGTATGCATTGATTACAAACTACGTTATGGAACGTCACGCAGGAAAAGTCGACAGCGCTTACGCACAGCGCGTCGGTTGGATTGAATTGTTTGCAGCGGTTTATTTTCTGCTGTTCGGCATTCTTTCGCTCTGCATTGCATCGAACGGCTTTGCGTGGACCGTCCTTATCATCGGCATCGTTTTGCTGGCGGGCGCATCCCTGGCAAACTTCTTCTTCGGCCGCCGCATGTAATGCTTTCAGCTTTCGTCAATGAGAGACGCAGGTTTTTCTGCGCCTCTTTTTTATGCTCTCATACGGAAAAATGCGTTCGGAACTCGTTTGCGATTACCTGCGCCGTGACGCGGAAATCCTCGCCGCCGTCAAGCTGCACGTCGGAAAAGGACTCATACAGCGCGTGCCGCTGTTCATAAAGCCGTTCGAGCGCACCGATTCCCTGAGAGAGCGGTCGCCCGGCGGTATCGAGAGAGCAAAGCGGCCGGCGGATATAATAGATACGGCTGTTTTCACGGAGCACGGCGCGGTTCTCGTCTGAGAGGATCGTGCCGCCGCCCGTTGCGATGATGCTTCCCCAAACAGAGGACAGCGCCCGTACCACCTCGGTTTCCACCGAACGAAACGCCGCTTCGCCTTGCGTACGGAACATGGATTCGATCGTGGTTCCGATGCGTTCTTCGACCGCTTCGTCTGTTGATGCGATCGGTCGGTTTAAAAGGTCCGAAAGATGCCGGGCAACGCTGGTTTTGCCGGACCCGGGCATGCCGATCAGAACGATGTTCGTGTTGGTAAAGCGCTGCTGCACCTTGCTGATCGAAAGGATCGCGCGGTACAGCGCGCATACCGCGTCGCGTCTGTCTTCTGGAACGCCCGCCGTCAGCCGCGAAAACATTTCCTTTTCGCGTGATGGATCGTATGCATCCAGATGATTTTCGCGCTTGTAATCGCCGATCTTTTTAATCGTCTCCATACGTGCGCAAAACAGGTTTGCGATCGCGTCGTCGATGCGGTCGAGCTCAGCACGGTATTCATTCAGCATAGGCTTCCTCCAGTAAAACGTCATAGAGCGCAAGCGCGGCGACCGCTTCGATGACCGGAACGGCGCGAACGGCGATGCATGCGTCGTGTCTTCCGCGGATTATGAACGACTCCTGCCTGCCGGTTCTGAGATTCAGCGTGGTTTGTTTCTTTGCGATTCCGGACGCCGGCTTAACGGAAACGGTAAACAGAATCGGCATGCCGGTGGAGATGCCGCCGATCAGACCGCCGTGACGGTTCGTTTCGGTCCGCACCGCGCCGTTACGAAGACAGAACGGGTCGTTATGCTCGGAGCCGGTCATGCGCGCCGCGTCAAAACCGCTGCCGAACGCCACACCGCGCACCGCCGGGACGGCGAACAGAAGTTCCGCAAGACGGCTGTCGATTCCCGAAAACAGAGGCGTGCCGTGCCCCTCCGGAAAGCCGCAAACGACGCATTCGATGACCCCGCCGACGGAATCCCCGCTTGATTGTACGTTTAAAACACGCTCCTGCATGCGCATGCCGGCAGCCTCGTCGAGGACGGGGAAGGGGCGTGTCCCGATCGCGCGAAGCGCGTCCGGATCCGGATGAACGGGATCGAAGGGCGTATCTTCAACTCCCCCGACGGACAGCAAATGCGCGCCGATCGTGACGCCCGTCCGCGCAAGCTGCTGCATGGCGATCCCGCCGGCAATACAGTAAGCAGCCGTCATGCGCCCGGAAAAGTGTCCGCTGCCGGCAAGATCGACGCCTTCTCCGAAGCGCAGACGCGCCGGATAATCGACGTGCGACGGACGCGGAATATCCCGAAAAGCCTGATACGGCGCGGAATCGGCGTTCACGTTTTCGATCGCAGCGATCAACGGCTCGCCGGTTGTGACGCCGTCCGAAAGCCCGGAACGGATCATCACGCGATCCGGCTCGCGCCGTGCGGTTGCGCCGACGGCGGTTCCCGGCGCACGGCGGTTTAAAAACGCCTGCAGCGCGTCGACGTCAACGGGCAGCCCTTTCGGAAGACGCTCGATCTTCACGCCGAGCTCCGGCGTGTGCGAAGCGCCAAATACAGTCACATGCAGGGCATGTCCCCATTCAGATTGCATCCGTTCGCCCTCCCAAAGCAGAAAAATCAGCAAAAAAATCCGGGTAAGATTTCCGTACACAGCCGGGATCGGAGAAGATGACCGGCTTTGTCGAGACGGCGCTCATCAGAGCGGCCGCCATGACCATGCGGTGATCGTTCGGCAGGTCCGCTGTTCCACCGTTCAGAACACCGTGTCCGTGAATCACGATCGTATCGGTTCGCTCGGTTTCGAAGTCAGCGCCGAGCGAACGCAAGAGTTTCAGGATCGCGTCGAACCGGTTGCTTTCTTTAAACCGAAGACGGCTGAGCCCATAGAGTACGGTATCGCCGACCGACGCGCAGCCGAGCGCGGCAAGCGCGGGAACGAGATCCGGCGCAAGATCGCCGTTGAACTTGCATCCGGAAAGCTTTCCTTTCGATACGGTTACAGCATTATGACTGATCGCGACGTGCGCGCCGGTATGCAAAAGCACATCCAGGATTGCCTTGTCCGGCTGATCAGAGTTCGGGTTGAGCCCGGTCACCGTTACACTGCCGAGCATCGCGCCGAGAATCAGCATCGGCGCGGCGCATGACCAGTCGCCTTCCACGGAAACAGGAAGAGGGAAAGGAGACTGCCTGCCGGGAATCGAAAATCCGTTTTTGATGCGGGAAACGGCAATACCGTGTTCCTCCAGAATGCGTTCGGTAAGATCGACGTACCCGCGGGATGAAAGCGGGGAAGACCATAAAAGCATGCTGTCACCGGAAAGGAACGGAAGCGTCATCAACAGCCCGCTGAAAAACTGTGAGCTGATCCCGCCCTCCAATTCGTATCGGCCGGGAGACAGGCGCCCGGAAACGGAAAGCGGAAGTGAATCGGACGAGATCGAAGCGCCGTGTTTTCGCAGCGCGTCGATGAGCGGACGGATCGGCCGTTCGGAAAGCGCGGGACTTCCCGAGAACGTCCCGCCGCCGAACAGCGTGGAGACCGGCAGCAGAAAGCGCAGGGTCGAGCCGGATTCCCCGCAATCGACCGGCGTACCGCTTTGCAGCGAAAAAAGAGCGTTTGCGGTGATTGCGGCGTCGAGACAGACGTGTTCCGGCGCGTCAAAGCATCCGGCAATTGCGTTCAGAATCAGTCTGCGATGCAGAGCGGATTTGGAAGGCGGGGCAACAACCGTTCCGTTTGCACGTTCGATCGAGAGTTTCATGCGCGGTCCTTTCTGCCGCAAATCCGGGAGATGATCGGAAGCGCGATCAGCGCGGCGAACAGAATGGGCGTCAAAAAGCTGAACATTTCGGGATTGCCCCAAAGCCGGATAACGCGCACGGCATTTGATTCGAGCAGCTCGTGTAGGATCAGACCGAGCACGACCGGCGCCACCGGGTATTGAAACCGCTTGAGCGTAAATCCGAGAAAGCCGAATCCGACCATCAGCAGTACGTCGTACAGATTCGTATTGATGGCATATGCTCCTACGATACACAGCATCAGAATAATCGGCATCAGGATGCCTTTCGGAATCTTCAGAAGCTTTACAAAAACGCGGATGCCGGTCAGACCGAACAGCAGCAGGAACAGCGACGCGATCACGAGCGCAGCAAGAATCAGCGAAAACAGATTCGGGCGCGCGGTCATCAGGGAATAGTGGCTGACGCCGTGCATCGAGAGCGCTCCGAGCAGGACCGCGGTGATGGCGTCTCCGGGAATGCCGAGCGTCAGCATCGGGATCAGCGCGCCGCCGATGGCGGCATTGTTTGCGGTTTCCGGCGCGATCAGACCCTCAACTGCGCCTTCTCCGAAAGGGGTCTCATTTTTGCGAACCGTGCGCTTGGCAGCGTCATAGCCCAAAAGCGCCGCCATATCGCCGCCCGCGCCCGGCAGAGCGCCGACAAAGATACCGATGAGCGCGCTTGAAACGGTGAGCGGAAGATGTTTCAGGATCGTTTTTATCGGCGGGACGATCCGCTTTGGAGCCTCCTGTTTCACCGCAGGATAATCGACCGAAAGCTGATACAGCGCTTCGCCTGCGCCGAACAGGCCGATCATGGCGACGATAAAACTGATTCCGCCGTCCAGATACCGGAGACTGAGCGTAAAGCGATTGACGGAGAACTGGGACGGTTTTCCGACGCAGCCCAGAAACAGCCCGATCGACGCGCCGAGGAGTCCTTTTAAAAGGCTTCCGCGCGAAACGCTTCCCACGAGCAGAAGCGCCAAAAGTCCCAGCAGCAGGAAGTCGACGGAACGAAAGACGGAGGAGATCTGCGCAATCTGCGGCGTCAAAAAAGCGAGTGCAAAAATGCCGAGCAGCGTTCCGATAAACGACTGTATGCATGCAAGTCCCATTGCCTGCGCCGCCTTGCCTTTTTGTGCAAGCGGGTAGCCGTCGAACCCGGTAGCGACGGCAGCCGGGGCGCCGGGAATATTCAGAAGGATCGCGCTGCGTGATCCGCCGTAAACGACGCCGACGAATACGCCCATGATCAGCGAGATGGCGGGGACTTCGGACCATGCATAGGTCAACGAGACGAGAAGCGACACCGCCATCGTACCGGACAGCCCGGGGATCGCGCCGACGTATACGCCCAAAAGCGTACCGAGCGCTGCGAAAATCAGCACTTCCGGACGGATGATATTCTGGAGTACACCGAGAAATTCCTGCATAGGTTTACGGAAGCGGTACGCGGAACAGTACCGCAAAGATCAGATAGATAAGTCCGGTTGTGACGGAGGCGGACAGCAGCGAGGGCAGCCATTTTTGCTTCAGCACAACGAAGGACGCGAGGAACAAGAACACGGGGCTGAGAACCCAGAGCGGAACGTGCAGCAGCAGCCCGGCGCACAGACCGAGCAGAAGCGCGCCGATCCAAAGTACGGAGGAAAGCGACCCGCGCGGCGCGTCGATCCTTTTCCGAAAGGAAAAGACGACGTTGAGCAGCGCGAACAGCAGAAAGCATGAAGCGACGACAAGCGGGAACGTTCCCGCGCCGATGCCGCCTTCCCTCAGCTGCAGCAGCAGCGCAGCCGAAAAAGCACCGCAGGAAGCAAGCAGCAGGATAATCGCGAAAATGCGGTCGGATGTGAAGTTTTGTAAAAACCGCTTCATTCGGCATTCAGAGCGGAGAGACTCGACTTGCGCCATGCATCAATCCACGCGTCCGCATCATCGCCGGACAGCCCGAGCGGATCCACGCACAGGTCGGCGAGAAGCTTCTGATACGCGGGATCCTCGAAGCCTTTTCGAAACGCTTCGGTGAGTTTTTCGCGAACGCTCGGGTCGGTACCTTTTTTGACAAACACACCGTAGAACGGCCCCCAGGGCAGAAATGCGTTGAAAGCAGAGTCGTACGCAGTGATCGGCATTACGTCCGGAAGCGCCTCAACCGGCGTGTCGGTCAGCATGCATAGATAGCGAAGCTTTCCGTCCTTTGCCGCGTCGAGCCCCGCCTGCAGTTTCATAACGGTTACTTCGCATTCGCCGTTTAAAACCGCGTTGGCGGCGGTGGCGTCGCTGTCGTAGGGAATCTCATTAAACGTCGCGCCGGTGACGGATTCGATAAAACGTGCAACCGTCCAGGGCAGTCCGCCCTTTGCGGTGGTTGCGAGACGAATTTTGCCCGGGTTTGCCTTTGCCGCGTCAATCAGCGAAGCAAAATCCGCATACGGGGAATCCGCGGCGACGGTTACGCCGACCGTCTCGCTGCCGATGAGAAGGACACAGTCGAAATCCGCATAGGTCAGATCGGAAAGGCCGAGCGCATCGTACATAGCCGGGTTTTCCGCACCGAGCAAAAGCGTGTTGCCGTCTGCAGGTTTGTCAAACACGTATTGCGTCGCAACGGTTCCGGTGCCGCCCGGCATGTTGCGCAGCGAAATCGAGCCGTCAAGATGCGCTTCCGTATACGAGCAGAGCGGACGCATCAGCTTATCGGTACCGCCGCCTTCGCCCCATTGAATGATTCCGTTTACGGCAGTATTTGCGCAGCCGGTCAGAAGAAAAACGGTCAGAAGAAGAGCAAGCAAGCGTTTCATGCAGCACCTCACAAAATTATTCAATTATATTATAGAGAAAAAGCTTGCAATTTGCAAGGTTCGATGATACAATAACGCGGAAAAAAACATAGCCTTATCAAGAGTGACGGAGGGACAGGCCCTGTGAAGTCCGGCAACCTGCATCTGCAAGGTGCCAATTCCTGCAGCGAAAGCTGAAAGATGAGATGATCGAAGGCTCATCTCGATGAGCTTTTTTGTTTGTCGGTAAGGCGGAAAGAGGAGAACATGAAAAAAACGTATTTCACCAGTGAATCAGTCACGATCGGCCATCCGGATAAGATCTGCGACCAGATCAGCGACGCCGTACTCGACGCGATTCTTGAGAAGGACCCCAACGCGCGCGTTGCGTGCGAGACCGCCTGCACGACCGGGCTCGTGCTCGTCATGGGCGAGATCACCACGGAGTGCTACGTGGACATTCAGAGCATCGTCCGCAAAACCGTTTGCGACATCGGCTATAACCGCGCGAAGTTCGGATTTGACGGAAGCACCTGCGGCGTGATCGTCGCGCTCGACGCGCAATCGGATGATATTGCGCTCGGCGTCGACCGCTCGCTCGAGAGCAAGCTGGGAACCGAGGCGGATCCTCTCGACACTGGCGCGGGCGATCAGGGTATGATGTTCGGTTACGCATGTGATGAAACACCGATGTTGATGCCGCTGCCGATCGACCTTGCGCATGCGTTGACCCGGAAGCTCACGAAGGTTCGTCAGAACGGCACGCTGGCGTATCTCAGACCGGACGGCAAATCGCAGGTCACGGTCGAGTACGAGGACGGCAAGCCCGTGCATATCGACACCGTCGTCGTATCCACACAGCACGATGAGCACGTCACGCACGAACAGCTTGAAGCGGATATCCTTTCGTACGTGATTCGTCCGGCGCTGCCGGCAGCGCTGTTTGATGAAAAAACGCGCGTGCTCGTAAACCCGACCGGGCGGTTCGTCATCGGCGGCCCGCAGGGCGACTCCGGATTGACCGGACGCAAGATTATTGTCGATACCTACGGCGGATATGCCCGTCACGGCGGCGGTGCTTTCTCCGGAAAGGACCCGACGAAGGTTGACCGCAGCGCATCCTATATGGCGCGTTATATCGCGAAAAACGTCGTTGCCGCAAAGCTGGCGTCACGCTGCGAGCTGCAGGTTGCGTATGCCATCGGCGTTGCGAAGCCTGTTTCTGTTCGCGTGGACACCTTCGGCACTGGAACCGTTTCGGACGAACTGCTCGAAAAAGCGGTTCTGGAGGTCTTTGATCTCCGTCCCAAGGCGATTATCGAAACGCTCTGCCTGCGCCGTCCGATCTATGCGCAGACCGCGAAGAACGGACATTTCGGCAACCCGGATTTCCCTTGGGAAAAGACCGACCGTGTAGCAGCGCTTCTTGCCGCCGTCGATCGTTTGCAAAACACATAAGTATCTTTACGGAAAGGATCGGGATTCGAAGAACCGGATCCTTTCTTTTTTTCAAATATTTAAAACCAAAAAGTGTATGCGACCATCCTATTGGATGAAAGAGGCAGGGAAGCCGTATGTCGGATCTAAAAAGTCCGAAAAGCGTTGATCGAATACAGGATGACTGGGGGAGAAGAATGAAAAAGCGCGACTATTGTGAAATCGCAGAGGACGTTATTAAGGCACAGAACGACGATCCGGAGGCAATGAACCGGATTCTGTCCGACGTGCAGGACGCGGTCTATTATAACTGTCTCAGAATGCTGCGTGATGAACATGCCGCACAGGATGCGGCGCAAGATATTCTGATTACCGTCTATCGGAAGATCGGAACGCTATCCGATCCGCAGTCGTACGTCGGCTGGGTCAAGCGCGTCACGGCGAACCATT
Source organism: Clostridia bacterium (assembly GCA_017388175.1). GTDB lineage: Bacteria > Bacillota > Clostridia > Christensenellales > CAG-138 > UBA3792. The sequence goes on from JAFOTD010000096.1 coordinate 10,677, forward strand.
GCAAATCGCTGCTCTGCAAAGTGAATAGGGAATTCCTGCTTTCCGAAAACGAGGACGGCGAAGACCCGTTCGCAAACTTCGA
>JAFOTD010000097.1 GCA_017388175.1 Clostridia bacterium
CATCGTATAATACACGATGCGCGGCAGTGCTGGAATTGGCAGACAGGCACGTTTGAGGTGCGTGTGCGCAGGCGTATGGGTTCAAGTCCCATCTGCCGCACCAAAAACAAATACCACCCCTTGCGGGTGGTATTTGTTTTTGGTATTGATGGGTCGGGACTTGACCGCGTGCGGCTTCTCGGAAGCCGTACCCGACGCCGCAGTGCGGCGTCGGGTAGCGGGTGGCTTGCGGCGATAAGACCGGTTGCGCGGTTCGGAGAACAAGCAGACGTGTCTGAGATCGCCGGAAGAAGTCCCATCTGCCGCACCAAGAAAAACCCCAGATATTCTGGGGTTTTTTCATACTCTGTTTTCAGTTGTAAGTCACTTTTTAAGTCACTATCGCACGGAACGATTCGCTGATCGCATCTGCCGCACGATCCAACTGACCCTGTATCATGTGTCCATATACGCCTGTCGTGTCCATACTCTCGCTGTGTCCGACGACCAACTTGAGCGTGGGGGTGCGCATCGCGGACGATATGATCGCCTGTATGAGGGAGGACGGGGAAGACCGGGCGCGATTCATCGACGCGCTGTACGGTATCACTCGCCGACCGTTCGGATCGTCACGGTATGTGTTCACCATCTTCGGCGATCGTCTGCACATGTCCGTTGCCGGTCTCGAACGATGGCGGGAGAACGCCGTCTTCACTGCGCCTATTTTAGCGATTCAGTACGGCGCGATAGACTTATCGCGTGGCGCATGCAATGAGCCTTAAATCGGGTTGAACAGCGTCAAAATCGAAATAAAAAAAGACCCCCGATAGAGACGTCTCTCCATCGGGGGTCTTTATGATCCACATGACTACCACGCACGTGAAATTTTAACCGCAGATTTTCGGTGGGTATGTGTCCTCAAGCGACAGGATGTCTTTACGAAGTCGTCCGTCAAGGTACGTCAACGCTTTCTCGCGCATGTCTGCGGGGATTCCATAGTACGCCTCTGCGATTGTGCCAGTACAAGCGGCGAGTGTGTCGCTGTCTCCGCCGATCGAGACCGCATTGCGTATTGCGTCCTCGAAGTCGGTCGATTCCAGAAACGCGACGATCGCTTGCGGGATTGTGCCTTGACACGTCTCGTCGAAGCGGTACGAGTTGCGGATTTCGTCGAGCGTAAAGTCAAGCGGGTAGTAGTGATTGTTTATGTGTTCACGAATGTCCTCTTTCGTCGCTCCGTGAAGCGCAAGGAATGTCGCCGTCGCGATTGCCTCCGCGCCTTTAATTCCCTCCGGGTGCGAGTGCGTCACGCTTGTAACACTTTCACTCATGCGGATGCACTCTGCCATGTTACGCGCAGACCATGTTACTGCGCTTACACGCATGCCCGCGCCGTTCCCGTATGAACCGTACGACGGAGCACCGTCGGTAAACAGCCAGTCCATGAACCGTAAACCGTATGAGCAGAACGGGTATCGTCTGCCATAAGACCGCATTGTGTGAGCAGTTACGTATCGTAAACTGTGATCGTTCGCGGAAAAGTCCCACGCCCGCACATGTCGAACTGCGACTGCGACTGCGATTGTCATCACGGTGTCGTCCGTGAACTCGCACTCGTCCGAAAAGAACTCAAAGTCTTTGCTCTTGTGATTGTTGAACTCAAAACGCGAGCCGACGATGTCGCCAATGATTGCTCCCAACATGGGATCACCCCCTGTGTATGTAATTATAATTCATGCGGGAGCGACCGTCAAGTGATCGCCCCCTTGTTGTCGCCGAGTCAGTAAATGATGTCCATGTCAACAGGGAAGTCGATCTCGCGAGCGGCGATGCCGAGTCCGTCACACACACGTGCAAGTGCGTCCGGGGTCAATCCGAAACCGTTCGATTTCATGAAATTGAAGCTGATGCGACACAGTCCGTTCGGGGCCGTGACGAGTTCGTGCGACGTGTACGTGATGGACGTGTCGTCGTTGAACCTGTTAATGATCGTAAATTCCGAGTCGGAATCGTATCCGTCGGTGAAGTATTCGCACAGAGCGAGCGAACCCGCGAGCGCAAGCAGTTTAACGACGGAGTTGGAGTAGTACGCGATTGCCGCGTGAGGGGTTGTTGGATTTCAGTGCAAACTGTTTCATGATTTTTGCTCCTTTCAAGCGGTGAATTTAATTGTCATGGCAGGGTCGAGTGTCCATTCGGGTTCTCCGTAGTGATGACTCGGTTTGTGCATTGTCACCAGATCGCCATCGAATGTGTAACATTCGGCTTTTTCTTAGCCGTACCAGATTTTTATGGGAGAGGTCACTCCGCAGTTGAGAAAGATCGGCGCATCGAACACGCCTATGCTTTATGCGCCGGGACACATGGCATACAACACCGCCAAGTCTGAATTCGGTGTACCAATCTGTTCGCTCAATGTCTTCATCGAACGTGCCGATGTTTTTATCGGCAGATTTCATCTGTCCGTCGTCGTTCACGTAGAACAATTCGCCAGTGCGTTCGTCTACATGATAATCGACATCGTTGCCATGCGACCAGCGCTTAAACTGCTGCGTTTCTGTTTGATCGGAAAAGAGGGGCTTGACAGAAACGTCTGGATCTGTTCTCTTGTAAACGTAAGGTGTATTCGGCAGCGCTGAGGGCAAGTTGAGCCCGTGAGCTGCAAGAGAGTTCACCTTATTTTTATTCCAATAAAACAACGTTTTTCCCGTACCGTTCGCGTAATCATCAAGCTCATTCTAGAGCATGCAAATGGTATTTGCGCGACCATGCGTTGATGTGACATAATGCCCGTCAACAGCCTTTCTGTTAATCCAACCGACTCCGTCAATCTCTACAGCAGCAATCGCCTTCTTTCCGTTTACACTCTCCACGTCAAGAACCATAACCACACCTGAATCCTGGCTTGTGTTTGACGCTATGATCGCAGCAGGATCATAAATAGCATCTCGTAGCGCCTTGTTTTTTTTCGCTTTCACAGCAGGCGAATCTTTTGCATCGACAAAACAGAAACGATCCAGGCCAAGCCGACGACCACGTGTTTGTAAATAAAGACGACACGCCGGAAGTTAAGGCGCAAAAATAAAGGCGATTAGGGATGCAATCTACGATCCTGTTGCAATTATTACATCGAGAACTGACCCGAATGAAAGTGTCGTGACGATTCTCGACGTAGAAAGCACTAACGGGAAAAAAGGAACAGCCGCAGTTAAAATTGATGGATACGCGTACGTAAACGGGAAAAAATAGACGGGCACGTAGCGACATCTGTTGTCGGAAGATCAAACGCGGTCATTCCAGAGAGCCGTCCCGGTATCGGTCTTTTTGAAAAGGCACTCTTTGACGAGGTAAACGGAACTCCGAGCGTGCTTTACTGGAACGAAAATAAGGTGAACGATTTGGCGCGGAATGGGCTAAAATTGCCGCGATCGTTGCTAACGTCACCTTACCCCCATACTTTACACGATCCAGACATTTCTGTCAAGCCTCTTTTTTCGGACATTACAGAAACGCAACAGTTTAAGCGTTGGTCGCATGGCAACGATGTCGATTATCATGTAGACGAACGCACTGGCGAATTGTTCTACGTGAACGACGACGGACAGATGAAATCTGCCGATAAAAATATCGGCACGTTCGATGAAGACATTGAGCGAACAGATTGGTACACCGAGTATAACCCGGATACGTTCGACGCGAAACAGCATGACGCCGAGTACATGGAACTTGCGCGAAAGTATCTGGACGGAACGGCGACGGAAGATGACATCATGCAGTTGCGCTGGCTTGTGAACGCACAGGCGTTGCACAACGGAGTTGAACGAAACGACTTTGACGATCCGCTTGATTTGTATCGCGGGGTCAGTTATTCGTGGGGTGGCACGGAATTCCGTCCGAACGCAAAAGGACTCATCCTTACATCAACAGACTCGTATGTTGCAAACGGATATGCGGGTGTTGCAAAAGACGAGATGTACAAACCGCTTACGCGCGAACTGTCCACAAGGATGGATCTCCGACTTATGTCGGATTATCTTGACAACATGTCGTTGTTCGGTGTCGCGAATCGAGCAAATGCCGTTATTCCGGGCGCACATATTGAAGTGTACGCTAAAGGAGAATATCCGAGTTTCGACAGATTTGTCGATACGGAAACAGGCGAGGTGCTCAGCCGCAAAGGGTTGTATTCTCGTATGCGTACTGCGTACTTTAACGCAATGTATATCGCGTAACGATAGCAAGAAAAATATCGGCATCGGAAACTCCGAAAGCCACTATTTGTCTAACTATTTCAATTCTGTGTAGTGCATATTGTATAACAATATACATACACGCAACTGGTTCAAGTCCCATCTGCCGCACCGCGTCGTCGCAAGCTTCGCCTTCTCGCGGCGGTTCTAATGCTGCGCATGAATATGCCGCTTCGTTTTGCTCCGCTGCTCCTCCTTCCCGCAAAAGGTATCGCTCTGCTTTTTCTGTTCGGTTGTAAATGTCCTCACAACGAAAAGCTGTCGCTAACCACCCCTTGCGGTGGTATTTGTTTTTGGTATTGATAGATCGGGACTTGACCGCGTGCGGCTTCTCTGAAGCCGTATCAGGCGTTTTCCGCGGTGTGAAATCCTATATTCGGCGGAAATTCTTGACATCCCTTTCAGGGATGATATAATAAGGATTAATTAAGGTTACACAGGGGAAAGGGAAAATGCAGGGTGAACGCCCGGTTTCCTTTTTTCCGCTGCGGATTACCTGTATTAAGGGGCTTACTTTTTATGGCAGCAGCACAAGTGATTCGTGCTATCCTGGGGGCGGGCGGGCAGCCGGCCGTAACGTCTGCAAAAATATCCGTTGTATTGAAGGGGATCGACATATTCACGCTGGTGATTATGCTTCTCTTTACTGTCAGCTATTTTTATCAGTACGTTTTTATTCCGATTGCATGGTTCGGAAAGCGGAAGATTCCGAAAGCTGAGAAGAAAAACCGGTTTGCGATCCTGATCTGCGGCAGAAATGAAGAATGCGTCATTGCAAACTGCATCGACAGTCTTCGTTCGCAGAAGTATCCGGACGGGTTGATCCGGATTTTCGTCTGCGCCGACAACTGCACGGACCGCACGGCGGCCGTCGCAAAAGAAGCGGGCGCGATCGTTTACGAACGCCGGAATACGGAGCAGATCGGAAAGGGCTATGCGCTCGAATATCTGTTCGCGCAGATCGAGCGGGATTATCCGGACGCGTTTGACGGGTTCATCATCTTCGATGCGGACAACATCGTCGATCCGGGCTTTACCGACGCCATGAACGATATGCTCGAAGCGGGGTATATCGCGTCGACCTGCTACCGGAATACCAAGAACTATTCCGGAAACCTCGTTTCCTCCACTATGGGACTCTGGTTTCTGCGCGACAGCCGGTATCTGAATTTTCCGCGTTCCGTGATCCGTTCGGGCGCGGCGGTTTCCGGGACGGGCTTTATGATCAGCAAGGCGTACCTCGATCGGATCGGCGGCTGGCATTTCAACCTTTTGATCGAGGATATTCAGTTCACAGTCGACGCTTCGCTGCGCGGAGAAAAGATTGGCTACTGCCCGGACGCGATCACCTACGACGAGCAGCCCACGCGCTTTTTAACCTCGTGGAATCAGCGTCTTCGCTGGACGAGAGGCTATCTGCAGATTCTGCACAGGTACGGCGGACGGCTGATCGGAAAGATGTTTCGGGGCAGCTTCACCTGCTTCGACATGTTCATGAGCCTTTCGCCGATCTATATCCTTTGCGTACTCGGACAGTTCGCGTACGGCGCCGGGCTGATTTTAAGTTTCTTTTCGGGCAGCATGGATTATCTCGGCGTACTCAAGGACATCGGGATCGTGCTCGGCAGCGCATACGTCATGTTCTACTTGATCGGCCTGTTCGCGACGATCTCCGAATGGAAGCGGATCCGCTCCGGCGCAGTCTGGAAGATCCTGACGACGTTTGCGTTTCCGATCAGCATGTTCCTGTTCGTGCCGATCACGCTTTGCGCGCTGTTCTCAAAGCCCAAATGGAAGCCTATTCATCACGACAGCACGGTCAGCAAGGAAGACCTGATCAAATAACGAAATCTGATCCACCGGCTACGCCGATGGATCATTCTTTATCTTGTGAAACGCGCGCAGAAGTGGTATACTGCTTTGAAAGAAAGAGAGGGTGGAAGAGGATATGAAATCGCAGCGGGAATTTCCGAAATTCACGATCAGCGCAAAAGGCACACGCTGGGTCGAAGGCGGGCATCCGTGGATTTATGAAGCGGAGATTTTGTCCGAAGAGGGCGGCGCGGAGAACGGTGCGCTCGTCGACGCCGTGTCCGAGAAGGGAAAGTACCTCGGCACGGGCTTCTTAAGCCGCAATTCCAAGATCCGCATCCGGCTCGTCTCGCGCAACGCAAACGACCGCTTCGACGAAGCGTTCTGGAAACGCCGCATCCGCTATGCGTGGGACTATCGCAAAACCGTTATGGGCGCGGACAGGAGCGCGTGCCGCGTGATTTTCGGCGAGGCGGACGCGTTCCCCGGGCTGACCGTCGACCGGTTCAACGATCTGCTCGTCGCGCAGACGCTCTCGATCGGGATCGAACGCATCAAGCCGATGCTCTTCCCGCTGATCGCGGAAGTGCTGAACGAGGACGGCGCGAATATCCGAGGGATCTTTGAACGCAACGACGTCGCGATCCGCTCGCTCGAGGGCATGGAGCAGGGGAAGGGCTGGTTTTTGATTCCCGGTGTTCCGACGCCGGAAAGCGCCGTGACGACGATCTCCGAGAACGGGATCGAATATCTGGTCGACGTGGAAAACGGGCAGAAGACGGGCTTTTTCCTCGATCAGAAGTACAATCGGCTCGCCGTGCGGCGTATCGCAAAGGATCGGAACGTGCTCGACTGCTTTACGCATACCGGCTCTTTTGCGCTGAACGCGGCGATGGGCGGCGCGGCGCACGTGACCGCTGTCGATATCTCCGAAACGGCGATCGAAATGGCAAAGGCGAACGCGGAACGGAACGGTCTTCTCGACCGCATGGATTTCGTGACTGCGGACGTGTTCGATCTGCTGACCAACCTGCTGCGGGAGGGGAAGAAACCGTACGATCTGATTATCCTCGATCCGCCGGCGTTTACCAAATCGCGCAAGACGGTGAACAGCGCGGAGCGCGGATACCGTGAGATCAATTCGGCGGCGCTGAAGCTGCTTCCGCCCGGCGGATATCTTGCCACGGCTTCGTGCAGTCATTTCATGCCGTCCGAGCTGTTCGAGCGTATGCTCGTCCGGGCGGCGGACGACGCGGGCGTGCAGCTCCGGCAGATCGAGCAGCGCCAGCAGGCGCCGGACCACCCGATCCTGTGGAATGTGCCGGAAACGGATTATCTGAAGTTTTATCTGTTCCAGGTCGTGCGAAACTGAGGAGTTTTCCCCGTATGCGGGTGAATGCCGTCCGATCGGTTGAAAGCCGCGGGCGGTTGTGGTATCATCGGCGGCGCAAAGGAGCTTTATCATGATTATCGGTCAATTCTGCGAATGCTGGCCGCCGCATATCGACGGCGTCGGAATGGTTGCGCGTTCCTACTGCGAGGAGCTTTCCAAAACGCAGGAGGCGTGCTACTATATTGCGCCGCGCAGCTCTGACAAGCGCTACGCGAATCCGGATACGGGTTTTCCGGTCATTCAGTATGCCGGCGTGCCGATTCCGAAGGAAGCGTACAGTCTCGGCGTTCCGGCGCTGGATCTGCCGTTTTTGCATGAACTCAATCAGGTACCGTTTGATATCGTGCACGCGCATACGCCGTTCGTTTCGGCGCTCGTGGCGACGAGGATCGCAAAGGAGCGCGGCATTCCACTCGTTGCGACCCTGCATTCCAAATACTACGACGATTTTCTGCTGAAAACACACAGTGAAATGATCGCGAAAACGGTCGTATCGGTGATCGTTTCATTCTTTAACAAGTGCGACGAGGTCTGGACGGTCAACGACGCCACGGCCGAGGTGCTGCGAGGATATGGATTCCGCGGCGAGATCGTCGTGATGCCGAACGGCACGGATCTGTGGTATCCGACGGAAGAGGACGCAAAGAAGGCGGAGGAACGCTTCGGCCTCGGAAGCGGGGACGTATTTCTGTTTGTCGGTCAGCAGAATTTCAAAAAGAATCTCGGCAACGTGCTGGAAGCGGCGGCGCTGTATCATAAAACACACCCGGATTTTTCGCTCGTTTTCGCGGGACAGGGACCGGATTCCGAGAAACTTTCGGAGATGGCGAACTCGCTCGGCCTTTCCGAACGCGTCGTTTTCACCGGACACATCGCCGACCGTGAAACGCTGAAATGTCTGTATTCCCGCGCGGATCTGTTCGTGTTTCCGTCGCTCTACGATACGGCGGGGCTCGTCGTGCGCGAGGCGGCTGCCGCCGGAACGCCGAGCCTTCTGATCGAAGGTTCCTGCGCGGCGGAGGGAATCAGAGACGGCGAGAACGGATTTCTGTGCCGGAATACGCCGGAGGACGTCTGCGCCTGTATGGAACGCGCGCTGAAGACCGCAAAAACGGTCGGCGCAAAGGCGCGTGAGACGATTCCCGTGCCGTGGAGCAGAATTGCCGAGTCGGTTGCCGAACGGTATGCTGCGCTGATTGAAAAAAAGAAACGGGAAAATATGTAAAAATCCGTCTGTTTCCACGGGCCGGGCGTCATTCCCGGCCCGCTTTTGTGAACAAAGTATAGACAAAAAACAAATCTTATGTTAATATAAATATACCTATAGAAAGGTAACATCAGATGATTATCGTCAGCGCATGTCTGGCCGGATACCGCTGCAGGTACGACGGCAAAACGAATCCGGACGAATCTGTTGTCGCCCTTGTAAAGCGGGGCGAAGCGATTCCCGTTTGCCCGGAAATGCTCGGCGGGCTGCCTTGTCCGCGCATTCCGTCGGAACGGACGGCGGACGGGACGCGCGTTTTGATGCGGGACGGCAGCGACGTGACCGGCGCGTTTAAAAGAGGCGCCGAGGAAACTCTGCGCATGGCGCGTCTGTACGGGTGCGACCGCGCGATCCTGAAAGCGCGCAGTCCATCCTGCGGGTGCGGGACGATATATGACGGGACGTTTTCGGGAACGCTTCGCGAGGGAAGCGGCGTTACGGCGGAGCTGCTCATGCAAAACGGCGTCCCGGTGGAAGTGAAAGATTGACGGAGGTAGAAATGGATAATAATACGATTTTGGTCATCGACGATGACAGAAACATTCTTGCCATTATTGAGCTGTATCTGAAAAAGGCGGGCTTTTCGGTAGCGACCTGCACAACCGGCTACGAGGCGATGCAGGCGTTCCGCAACACGAAGCCGACGCTCGTCGTGCTCGACGTCATGCTGCCCGGACAGGACGGCTGGACGATTCTGCACGAAATCCGCCAGGAGAGCTCCACTCCGGTTATCATGCTGACGGCGAAGGGCGATACGGGCGAGCGCGTGCGCGGCCTGGAGCTCGGCGCGGACGATTACATCGCGAAGCCGTTCGACTCGAACGAACTCGTTGCGCGCATCAAGGCGGTTCTGAGACGGTTCGCTCCCGCGGCGGAGAGCGAGCGCACGATTAATCTGCCGGATCTCACCATTTCGCTTGAAAACTACTCCGTCACGCTTGACGGCGAGCAGCTTGAAATGCCGCCCAAGGAGATCGAGCTTCTGTACTTCCTCGCTTCGCACAGCGGCCGCGTTTTCACACGCGAGCAGCTATTGGAGCAGGTCTGGGGATTCGATTTCTTCGGCGATTCCAGAACGGTCGACGTCCACGTCAAGCGCATCCGCGAAAAGCTCGGCGAGCGTGAAAACTGGCAGCTTCGCACGGTTTGGGGCGTAGGGTATAAATTCGACGTTCGTCAATAAAGGAGGTTCATGCGTAAGAATCGGTTCCGTACCATTTTTTCGCGCATGATGTTTATGCAATGCCTGACGGTTGCGATTGCCGTGCTTCTGATCGGCGTCGTGCTGTCCGTCATCGTATATGCGGAACGGGTTGGGGAATACGGGACACAGTTGAATCGCTATGCGCAGAACGCGCGTGCAGGGATCATGTCGGAAGCGGGCGACGCAAAAACGCGTCTTTTGAATCTTGCCGCCGACAATGATCTTTTTATCGAATACGTCGGTGAACACGACCGTGTCGAAGCGTATTATGCCGGCGAGCGCTGGAAACCGTTCGAAAAGCTGTCGCTGTCCGAAACCGCGTACGCGCGCGTGAAAAGCGATGCAAATCCGATCGGCGGAACGATGACCGGATATTTTAACCGCCCGGCGTTTCCCGTACTGACCGCGTACTGCTCGGTATTCACGGATACGGAAAACGGAATTCTTCTTGTGACCGGCGATCTCGGCCCCATCCGCGGCAGTTCCGGCAGCATGATCCTTTGGACGCTTCTGATCAGCGCGATCACGCTGATCGGTTCCGGCGTCGTTTCGTACTATACCGCCTATCGGGTGATCAATCCGTTCATCGAAATGAACCACGCCGTGAAATGCTATTCGCGCGGGGACTTTTCCACCCGGATCCCGGTCGAGGGAAAGGACGAAGCCGCGGAGCTCGGCAAGAGTCTCAACGAAATGGCGGAGCAGTTAAGAGGCCTTGAGGACACGCGCAGAAGCTTCGTCGCAAACGTCAGCCATGAGCTGCGTTCTCCGCTGACCTCCATGAAGGGATTTCTGGAGGCGATGCAGGACGGGACGATCCCGGAGGAGAGCTTTCCCGAATACATCGGCATCGTGCTTAACGAAACACGCCGCATGGTCACGCTCGTCAACGACCTTTTGGACCTCGCCCGTATCGAATCCGGCACGATCCAGATTCATTACGAGGTGTTTGATATCAACGAGCTGATCCGAAGAACGCTGCTGACGTTCGAAGCAAGGCTCATTGAGAACGAAATGGAGATGGAGGTTCGCTTTGCGCAGGACCAATGCTTTGTGCTTGCGGATTCGGCGCAGATCGGGCAGGTTTTAAGGAACCTGATCGACAATGCGATCAAGTATTCGCCCAAAGGGCGCACTCTGTTCGTTTCGGCCTATTCGATGCGCAAGACGGTTTACGTCACTGTGCGCGACAACGGCATCGGCATTCCGCAGGAAGACGTTCCGCACGTGTTCGATCGCTTTTATAAGGTCGAGAAGGCGCACACACCCGCGCCGCAGATGGGCTCAGGGCTCGGTCTTTCGATCGTCAAACGCATCATTGAAAGCCACGGACAGTCGATCACCGTGCGCAGCGCCCGCGGACGCGGCACGCAATTCACTTTTACCTTAGAGCGCGCAAGCGCTATGAAACGAGTATCCGACGGAGGTAAACGCAATGTCTCGTAAAATTATTCCGTATCCCTGTGATTATCAGAACACGACGTCCGTTCGCCGCGCGCGCCGCGGAGGGAACGCGATCGTCATCATTCTTTGCGTACTGATCGCGCTGCTTCTCGGCGCGGGCACGTTCTTTGCGCTGACGAACAACGGTCAGGGTTGGAACACGCTTATGGACTTTACTTCGCGCTATGCGGTCTGTCCGTACGCGTGCGACGCCGAAAACGCGCAGCCCGCTGCGGAAGCGCAGACGCCCGCGGATAAAACGGCGCCTTCGGACGCGGTGACACCCTCGGACGAACCGTCGCAGCCCGCATCGCAGCCCGTCGTTCCGCCCGATCCGAATCTGGAGGAGCACCTCGCGCAGCCGTTCGATCTGTCGGGCTTTGAGTCCATTCCGGACGTCGTCGATGCGGTTTCTCCCGGCGTCATCGGCGTGCTGAACTACCAGAAAATCAAGGGCGTTCGCGGCGAGCCGAAGCTTGCCGGAAGCGGCTCCGGCTTTATCTATTCCGATAACGGCTATATCATCACGAATCATCACGTCGTGGAAGGCGCGACGCTGATCCGGGTTTCCCTGAAGAACGGCGACTTGTATGACGCGACGCTGGTCGGCAGCGACGTGATGACGGACGTTGCCGTTCTGAAGATCGAAGCGGAAGGGCTCAGCCCGCTTCCGATCGGCGATTCCTCCAAGGTCCGCGTCGGCGAGTTCGTGCTGGCAATCGGCGATCCGATCAGCGCGGATGAGCTTTCCGGATCCGTCACGTTCGGCATCATCTCCGCGCTCTCGCGGCAGATCGCCATCGACGGTTTTGAAAACGAGTATTTGCAGACCGACGCAGCCGTCAACCCCGGCAACAGCGGCGGCCCGCTCATCAATATGCGCGGCGAGGTCATCGGCGTCACGAGCGCCAAGTATACCTCCGCGGGCGTCGACGAATTCGGTCAGAACATTTCGTCCGAAGGCATCGGCTTTGCGCTTCCGATCAACAACGTCATGGAGATTGCGACCTCGCTGATCCAGAACGGCTCCACCGTTCGTCCGGGTATCGGCATTACGGTTACAACCGTCGTGGAGGATGAAAGCGATGCGCAGGGTTCGATCGTGATCTACAGTGTCTCCGAAGACGGCCCCGCGGATGCGGCAGGCGCGAAGGCGGGCGATAAGATCCTGAAGATTGACGGCAAAGAGCTTGCGTCGCAGGATGAATTCATTATGGTGGTCCGTGCCAAAAAGCCCGGAGACACCATTGTGCTGACGGTCGAACGCGATGGACAGCAGCTTGATCTGACCATCGTCGTAGGCGACCTTAACGAGATTCACAGATGAACGAACGCGCAATAAGAAGTCTTGAATTTGATAAAATCCGCGCCCAATGCGCGTCCCATGCGGCGTCCGACATCGGGCGCGAATTCGTCGATGCGCTTGAGCCGGTCGACGATCTCGCGGAAGCGGAAAAACTGCTTCGCCAGACGTGGGAGGCGGACGGAATCTGCCGCCGCATCGGGGGATCTCCGATCGATTCGTTTCCCGACGCACGCGTGACGCTGCAACGCGTGCGCGCCGCTTACGCGCTGTCGCCCGCGGAGCTTCTGAACCTTGCCGCGTGCTTAAAGGCGAGCCGCAGGGCAAGGGAGCGCCTGCTTTCCGGCGACGACGAGACTGAACTGCACCGGCTCGCGAATCCGCTTTCCTCGCACAGCACGATCGAAGACGAGATCGCACGCTGCATTCTGACCGAGGATGAGATTTCCGACAACGCGTCGCCGGAGCTTTCGCGAATCCGCCGTCAGATGCGGATTACGGCCGAGCGCGTCAAGGAAAAGCTGAACAATATCATCAAAAGCCCCGCGTATCAGAAATACCTGCAGGAACCGATCGTCACCGTACGCAACGGCCGCTACGCGATCCCCGTCAAGGCGGAGCATCGCGCGCAGATCGGCGGGCTGATTCACGACCAGAGCGGCAGCGGACAGACTGTATTCATCGAGCCGACCGCGGTCGTCGAGCTCGGCAACGCGTTACGTCAGCTGCAGGCGGAGGAGAAGCGTGAGATCGAACGCATCCTTGCGGGGCTGACCGCGCTGATCGCGCCGTACGCGGACGAGCTGTATCAGAGCCTGATGCTCCTCGGCAATCTCGACTGCATCTTCGCAAAAGCGATCCTTGCCCGCGACATGCGCGCCTACTGCCCGAAGCTGAACGATCGGCGGATCATTCATATCAAAAACGGCAGGCATCCGCTGATCGACAAAAACACGGTCGTTCCGATCTCCGTCTGGATCGGGGACGGGTACGACACGCTGATCGTGACCGGGCCGAACACCGGCGGCAAAACGGTCACGCTGAAGACCGTCGGCCTGTTTACGCTGATGGCGAGCGCCGGCATGTTTTTGCCCGCGGACGAGAGCAGCGAGATCGCGATCTTCCGCGAGGTGTTCGCGGACATCGGCGATGAACAGTCGATCGAACAGTCGCTGTCCACGTTCTCGGCGCACATGACGAACCTCGTCTCGATCCTCAAGGACGCCGGGGAAGACACACTTGTTCTTTTGGACGAGCTCGGAGCGGGCACCGATCCGAACGAGGGCGCGGCGCTGGCGCAGGCGATTTTAAAGCATCTGCACGAATGCGGCGCGACGACGTTCGCGACCACGCATTACAGCGAGATCAAAGCGTTCGCGCTGACGCACGAGGGCATGCAGAACGCGTCGATGGAGTTCGACGTGGACCGCCTCTGCCCGACCTATAAGCTCTATATCGGCATTCCCGGCAAGTCCAACGCGTTCGAGATCAGCAAGCGCTTAGGGCTTGATGAGGCGATCATCGACCGTGCGCGGGAGTTTTTAAAGCACGAAGACGTCGCGTTTGAGGACGTGCTTTCCGGCGCGGAACAGCAGCGCAAGCTTGCCGAACAGCAGGCTTCGGCGCTTACCGAAGAGCTTGACCGCGCGAAAGCGGAACGCGAAGCGCTCGAAACCGAACGGAAGAAGCTCAAAGAGGACCGCGCCGCAATCCGCGAGAAGGCAAGGGAGGAGGCGCGCGCGTTCGTGCAGCAGACAAAGCACGAGATGGACGCGCTGATTTCGGAACTTCGGCAGGTCAAAAATATCGACACGAAGGCGCTGGAGCGTGCGATCCAGTCTTCTCGCGACAAGCTGCGCGAATCCGCAAACAAGCTCACCGATACGGCGGAACCGAATCCTGCGGAGGGCGAGATTCCCACGTCGGTCATCCGCGGACAGACCGTGCGCGTGGTAAGTCTCAACAACACCGCAACGGTATTGAAGCCGCAGGACGCGAAGGGACAGGTACAGGTGCAGGCGGGTCTCATCAAGGTGTTCGTTCCGCTTTCGGACCTTCGCCTGATCGAGCAGAAAAAAACGCCGGTCCGTGAAACGACGAAGCCGCGCGAGATTATGACCGACATCAAAACGATGAAATACGAGCTGGATCTTCGCGGGTATCTCGTAGACGACGCGATTCTGGAGATCGACGCGTTCATTGACGACTGCGTTCGTACCGGCCGCAGTGAGTTTAATATCATCCACGGCAAGGGCACGGGCGCGCTGCGCGCCGGCGTACAGAACTATCTTAAGACGCATCCGCGGGTAAAGAGCTTCCGCATCGGCGCATACGGCGAAGGCGACGCGGGCGTTACGGTCGTCACGCTCAAGAGCTGAGATTGACGGATCGGATCGGATGCGGTATCATACCGCACGGAGGATTGGATTATGAGTCGGAAACAATTCTTTATCATTCTTGCGGCGCTGTGTCTGCTCGCGGCGATCGGCGTCGTTGTGTTCGGCACGGTCCGGTCGATTTCGCCGGTCGAGGTCAAGGACCTCGGGTTGATCACACTCGAACTTGACATGCAGAACGAGATCATCGTTCAACTGCAGGAAGGCAAAAAGGTGGACGCGGTCGAGCCGGACGAAAACGGCGAGTACACGATCTGCTACCGCAGCATGCATCCGCAGTACGGAGAAATCCGCTATCTGCGCTCGATCGACAAGGACGAGCTGTCGTATTTTGCGTTCAACCTCGCGAATGAAAAGCCGACCGTCAATTACGACGGCGAGCCGATCATGCCGGACGAAAACGAGACGTCCGCGTTCGATAAGAAAATCATCGAGCGGTACGTTTACGCGTATTCGACGCCGCAGGGCTATGAATTCATGTTCTTCGACAGTCATCAGACGGTCGACCGCGTGACGACGCTGATCGACGAAGCGCCGAAGGTCTCCACGACGCGCTATTACATCGTCGCGGGCATCCTGCTGCTCGGCGGGGCATACCTGCTCTTTCTTGCGTTCGCGGGCAAGCGCACGACCGCACCGAAACAATCCTGACAAACGTAAAAAGGCTTCCCGAAAGGGAGGCACTTCGTAAGGAAGTTGCCTCCCTTGGGGCTTTTGTAATCAGCCGGAGTGATTGAATTGCGGGAATCAATCAAATTTGGAGGATTACATCACGGAAAAACACATCTACGACGAAAAGAACGGCCTTTGGTACGAGCAGCAAGGCAATTATTCTGTGTTTCTTGAGCCGATTAAGCAGATGGCGGCCCGTGAAGGCGTCACAGAACAACTTAAGGTCCGGGATCAAATGCTGTGGGTACGTCGAATGAACAATATCCGAAACCGTGCAACGGAGATTGTAAATACAGAGTTGATTTATACCTGATCTGCAATGCCGCCAAGTAGGATAATATCCTGCATGGCGGCGTTTTTTATTGCGTAATTTTCTGCTGTATGGTATAATTGACGTAACAATTTAAGGTGGACAATCTTATCTGATAATTGAGGCGGAAGACTGTGACAAAAGGGAAGTTTTTAAGTACCGTTATGATTGTGGCTGTTATTCTGTCTATAATAATATGTAGCTCGTTATCTGTCGGTGCCGCAACAAACCAAATAGATTATGATACTGTTGATGAATATTTACAGTCCTGTGTTGAAAACGCCCATATCCCGGCGCTTTCTATTACCATTGTGGATAAGGATAATGTGTTGTTTTCCGGCTGTTACGGGGAGTGTGATGACTGTGATACGCCGTTTGTTCTCGGTTCGGTCAGCAAGTCTTTTACGGCGGTCTGTGTGATGCAGCTTGCAGAACAAGGAAAAATCAATTTAGGTGAAAAAATCTCGGCTTATCTGCCAAATGCTGCGGATGGAGATAGAATCACGATCAGTCAGTTACTCAATCATACGGGCGGACTTGGCGAACACCAAACACTTGAAAACTATCACATCATTAACAAACAGGGCGAGCATCATTATGCCAACGTGAATTACTCTTTACTAGGCAAAATTATTGAGAAGGTCAGCGGCTTATCTTATGAGGAATATGTAACGAAGAATATCTTTGAACCTCTTAACCTTTCACATACTGCTGCCACACAAAAGGAAAGCGTCAACAACGGTTTGATTAATGGTTATACTGATTATTGGGGATTTCAGTTGAAACGCAGTCATAAGTACCCAACATCTGAAAACGCTTGGATCACAGCTCCTGCAGGATACCTTTCTTCCTCGACCAACGACCTCGGGCGTTATCTGCAGATGTACTTGAATGGTGGAGAGGATATTATCTCTAAGCAAAGCATTGATAAAATGTTTTACGGAGATACCGTTTATGTAGAGGATGACGTTCCGTTCTGGTACGGTTATGGCTGGGCGACGGTCAAAGAGCCGTTGTCAGAGCCGGTATTGCGTCACAGCGGTCTGGTAGAAACAGGCACCTCCTGTGTGTTCATTATGCCTGAAAGCGAAATCGGCGTTGCCATCACAACTAACGTCAATGATTACTTTGTGACAAATGAAATGATGGATAGATTGGGGTGGGGTGTCATACTGATGCTTTTAGGTGAAAGTCCAAATGAAATAGCGGATAACGAATATATGCTAAACCATTTGCGAATTGACCTGATTATGCTCGTGGTCTTTGCTATTGCCATTCTTCCTCTTTGTTTCTTGCCACGCTATCAAAAATCGCTCAAAAAGCACAAAACAATCCGCAAGGTTTTTTCTCTTGTGATCTATCATTTAATATTGCCGATATTAATTTTGCTTATTGTCCCTGTTTCCTTTCAAACACCGCTTTGGGTAGCAGAAGCGTTTGTACCTGATGTTTTTATTATCGTTGTTCTCTCAACAACTTTGCTGTTTGCTACAGGTATTGTTAAAACAATAATGCTGATAAGTTATTTGACTAAGGCAAAGAAGATATAGTAGGGTAAATGAGGATGAAGTGCTCGGGCTTAGG
>JAFOTD010000098.1 GCA_017388175.1 Clostridia bacterium
CGGCGCGGTTGTGGTATGATGCGTATAATGAACGGGACAGGAGTGTGTTTCGCATGAAAATACTGGTCATAAACGGCAGCCCCAAGCGGGAAAAAAGCGATACCATGCACATGACCCGCGCGTTTCTCCTCGGCATGCAAGACTCCGGAGACGTGCAGATCACGACGATCCACGCGATCGACCGACATGTCGAATACTGCACCGGCTGCTTTGCCTGCATGAACAACGGCGGGACCTGCATCCATAACGACGATATGCGCGGCATCCTTGAGGAGATTTTAACGAGCGACGTGCTTCTTTTGAGTTTCCCGCTCTACTGCTACGGCATGCCGGCGCCGCTGAAGGCGCTCATCGACCGCACGCTGCCGCTCTCCTCGATGGCGATGCAGAAGGTCGGCGACCGCTACGAGCACGTCGGGCAGGCGGATTTTTCGCATCTCAGATATGTGATGATCTGCGGCTGCGGCTTTCCGAACAGCAAGCACAATTTTGAGCCGGCAGTCGCGCAGTTTCGGCTGCTGTTCCCGCACGATCCGCTGATCCTGACGGTTCCCGAAAGCCCGATGTTCAATGTGCCGAGCGCGGACGTCGTGACAAAGCCACGCCTTGCGCGCATTCGCGAAGCGGGCAAAGCATTCGCCGAGGCCGGCGCGGTCCCCGCAGAGCTGATGAATGAGATCGGCTCGCCGATGATCCCGGAGGAGGTCTACGCCGCGATCGTGAACGGCGAAAGATCATAAATGCAGAAGGGAAAAAGTCATGAAATTCTTTGATCTGTTCAAACGCAAAAAAGAAACGCAGACGTCGCAGGAACAACCGCAGCCTTCCCCGCAGAAGGCGGCCGTCCAGACGACGAAAGAGGTTGAGCCGACGGAAAAAGCCGAGCCGTCGGACTATATTGACGATATCACATTCATTCAGGAAATCAGGCATCTTTCGACAGGACCATGGCAGCAGTATGATATTTTGCTGGCGGCAAGCCCGTACGGCTGGGCGTATATGCTCGACTCCGCGCAGTATCTTGCGCATGCCGATCTGGAAGGCATTTCGGAAGTTCAGATCGGCGATCTGTATCAGCAAAAGACCAACGTTACGCAGGCTTTTCGGAACAGCGGCATGAACTGCGCGCAGGTACCGGAGATGCAGCATGAATGCGGCATGCTGTCTGTTGCGGGAATCAGCAAAACGCTGCATGCGCCGACGAAGATTGTCTGGATCAATCAAACGCGCACGATGCGGCTGTTCACGCTGCTCGATGATACGGAAATGATCGCAAAGTACGTCGAGACGGTCATTCGCAGATCGTTCGGCACGGAAAACGCGATGAAGCGCGGAAAGCCGATTCCGCAGAAACCGAAAAACCCATAACGGTGCGCGTTCCATCCAAGGGGAAGCCGAACTTTTGCCCGCGCGGGGAACGTGCGGGCTGTCTCTGTAATGAAGCAAAATGAAGAACGATGCGCTGACACTGCGGTGGGATCGACGCGCACTACGGGGGGAAAACTATGATCGTACTTCGTGACATGATCGAATCCGATATCGAGGACTACGTGCGCTGGTTCACGACCGAGACCGAATGGGGGAAGGAATGGGACGCGCCGTGGGAATGGGAAGAGACGACGGAGGAAGCGGAGCGCGAAAGCTGGACGGAATACTATGAAAGCGTGAAGGACCTTCCGCCGGAAGAGCCGCGCAAAAAGTTCGAGATCGAGTTTGACGGCAGACACGTCGGCTGGGTCAGCCGCTACTTCGACCTCGATCATCTCGAAAATCCGGAAAAGATCCCCGCGGTCGGGATCGACATTGCGGAACAGGACGCGCGAAGTCACGGGGTCGGCACGGAAGCATTGCGGCAGTTTATCGACTATCTGAAAGCGCAGGGCGCGACATGCGTCTATACGCAGACGTGGTCGGGAAATGCGCGCATGCTGCGCACGGCGGAAAAGCTCGGCTTCGTTCCGTACGACCGGGTTAAAGACCTTCGCACGGTCCGCGGCCAGCAATACGACGCGCTGACGCTGAAACTGGATCTGAATGAAGGAGAGCAGACGTGATCGTTCCGGTCGACCGAACAAATTTATATGAAGCGGCGGCGGTGCACGCCGCGGCGTGGCGGGACTCGCACCGCGCGTTCTGCGCGCCTGCGTTTGTGGACGCGCATACGACGGAGCGGCAGGCGAACTATCTATGCCGCAAGCTGGATGCGGGGAGCCGCCTTTTTTTGCTGATCGAAGAAAAACCGCTCGGCGTCGTGTCCGTGACGGAGGATCTCATCGAAGATCTGTATGTGCTGCCGGAGGAGCAGGGGAAGGGATACGGCACGAAGCTTTTGCGCTATGCGTTGGGCGTCTCAACCGGCACGCCGGTTCTTTGGATCCTCGAAAACAATACAAGGGCGCGAAAGCTCTATGAACGGCTCGGCTTTGCGGAAACGGGGAACCGGCATTCCGTCCCGAACGGTCTTGACGAGATCGAGTTTGCTTTGCAGACGCCGCGCATGGAAACGGAACGGCTGATCCTCGACCGGGTCAAAGAGACCGACAAAGCGGACTATTTCAACAACATTTCCCACGACAGGAAGGTTCTCGAAACCTTCGTCTGCCGCTACGCGGAATCGCTCGAAACCTTTGATTTTTCGACGTACCTCGGGCGGGACGACCTCTTTGCGATCCGGCTCAAAGACACGGGAAAGCTCATCGGGATCATCCTGTATTTCGACGAGAAGGACGGCGTGTGCGAGATCGGCTACGGGGTCGGCTCGGCGCATTGGGGAAAGGGCTATGCGACCGAAGCGGTCCGGCGCTTTCTCACATATTTGTTTGAGGAAAAGGGCATGAAAACCGTCTGCGCCTCCTATTTCACCGGCAACGACGCCTCGCGCCGTGTCATGGAAAAGTGCGGCATGACCTATTCCCGCTTTTCGCCGCAGGAATTTGAATATCTCGGCGCGATGCGCGATCTCACCTATTACGCGATCGAACGGTCATAAAAGCGGCAGACGGCAGATTCCCGCGAAAAAGAAAAACCTCTCCTTCCGGAGGGGTTTTTGTCCGCTTCAGAACCGGATCAGGTTGATGCCCGTCTCCGGATCGGGACTGCGGTCGACCGCGCCGCCGATGACGCGGATCACCATCTCGCAGGTGGCGGAAACCACCGCGCGGTTTAAGTGCCCGCCGACGACCGCGCAGTCTGCGTTTCCCGCGCTCATATGCAAATGCTGATAAAACGCGCCGTCCTTTTCGGTGATCGTACCGGTCAAAGAAACGATCTCATGCGGCCCGGTAAAGCGCTTCTGATCGTAGTGCTTTGCGGCGACGTCATACACGCCGACCGTAAAATCGTCCGTCGCGCCGAGTGCTTCGATGCCCGCAAGCCGGACGTGCTCCTGCTTTGCAACCTTTTTGACCGTTTCGATAATTTCTTCGCCGCGGTCGATGCGCAGAACGATCGTGTCGTCGAACCGTCTGTAATCCATAGTTGCCTCCGTTTTACCAAATGAAATTTGATTTCAGCATTTCGCCGTTGTCAATGAGGATATCCTCTCCCGTGATCGAGCGGTTTTCCGCCGTCAGGACGTACGCGAGCGCCGCGACTTCCGAGGGGTCTGCCCATTTTTGCAGCAGCGTTTCGCTGAGCACGGCTTTGTACAGCGCTTCGCTTTCCAGAATATGCGCGTTCGCGGGCGTGACGACGCCGCCGGGGGAGATGGAATTGACCGTGATCCCGCGGGCGCCGAGCGCGTTTGCAAGGTATTTCATATAGCCCACGATCCCTGCCTTGCTTGCCACGTAATACGGGAACTCCGCGCCGTTGCGCGCCGACGCGGACGCGATGAACAGGATCGAACGGAGCGCGGGGGAGGGAAGGAACCGTTCGGTCAGGCGGATCGTGCCCGTAAGGTTCACGTCGATCGCGTCGGATTCCTCGAGCGTCCCCGCGTTGTTGATCAGAATCTCCGGCGCAGGGATGTCGAGCGGGCGCTCGTCGCGGATATCGCGTTCAAAATGCGTGTAGTTCGGATGCGCGATCGCGGCGGGGCAAAGATCCACGCCGAAAACCGCGTGACCTTCCTTCAAGAACCGCTCGGCGATTGCCTTGCCGATGCCGCGGCTCGTGCCGGTAATCAGAACGTTCATGCCGTTTCCGCCTCCCTTGCCGCCTGCCGCTGCCTGATGCGATTCGAAATGCGGTAGCCGAACGGCGAGAATACGATCTCGAACAGCAGTTCCGCGACCGCACCGGTCGCCGCGCAGGTGAAGCACTGCAGTGTCGTCCAGCCGAAGAAGATCCGGCTCACGAGCAGCGCAAAGACGAGGTTGTCGACGAACTGCGCGAGGAACGTGGACACGTAGGAACGCAGCGCGAATCTGCCGAATCCGCCGCGCATTTTGGTGAGCAGACCGATGCCGTAGTTTAAAAAGTTGTTGACGACCGCGGAAACGATGAACGCGACCGAGCTTCCGAGGATGACAAACCACGTGCCCGCGAACGTGCTGTCGAGCGCGGGGTTCACGTTTTCGAGCATCGAGCCGTCCGCGGCGAAGCTTTCGCCCCACACGCCCGGGATGCGGCTCGCGAGGAAAAAGATCCCCGCCATAAAGAGGTTCAGCACGAGCGCGAAGATCGAGAACAGCGTCGCGGCGCGCGGACCGTAGCAGTGCGTGAGCACGTCCATCGTCAGAAACACGAGCCACGACAAAAGAATGCCGCAGTCGAGCGCGAGCCAGTCGAGACCGGTGTCGATGCTTTTGTTCGCGAGAAGATTCATGCCGACGATCGCCAGAACGGTCAGGGTCAGAAGCACGGGCGGGACGGTCTTCAGCATTTCGCGAAATTCGGAAACGGTTTTTTTCATCGGAAACAAAAAACTCCTTGTTTTTTTACGGTGGTTACCAAGAGACACCGTTTGCGTCCGCCTCGGGACGAATTGCATCATATCACAGGACGCGGGAAAATGCAAGTACGGACGATGGTACGCGGTAGGCGACGCAACGCGTCGCCGCGCGAATTACCTATGTAACGAAGCGTAAGCGAAGTGGGCATTGCCCGTCCGTCAAGTTTCGCACGGTTTTGGAGACAATCCTCCCGTCTGCCTTCGGCATCCACCCTCCTTTGCACAAGGAGGGCAGGATCACACCGACGGACCGTAGGGGCTGACGACCTC
>JAFOTD010000099.1 GCA_017388175.1 Clostridia bacterium
GATAATACAGCGCCACGACCGCAAGAGACGTGAAGAAGTACGAGCCGATGAAGCGCGCGTGGTTGAAGTTCGCCGTGAAGATCCAGAATACGTTCGAAAGGTATCCGTACAGCGGAAACGCGCTTTCGGCATGATAGAAATCAAGCCAGAGACGCTGTACCTCAAAGAACGTGCCGGTGTATCCGAACAGACGGAAATGCACGAGATAGGTCAGCGGAAACTCTAAAAGGCGCACCAAAAGCGTCAGAAGAAACCATTTGCCAAGCTCGCGCGTTCCGCACCGCCGGTACGTCCGGTCGCCCTCGCGGGTGAGATGCCGTTCCTCCTCGCCGAGCAGCATGGAGGAAAGCAGCGGAACAAGCCGCACGCACCCTGCCCCGAACAGGATCAGAAGAGCGGCGGACAGCGCGACCGACTCCCAATATCTCGGTGCGTTCGCATACAGCGAAAGACCGTACAGGAAAGCGAGCACGGTCAATACGCTGATTTGTATGCAAAGATTAAAAATGTTTCTTCTGCGCACGAATTATCGCAATGCTTTGGGTTTGCCGAAGATCTCGGAAAAGATCACGCCGCGCAGGATATTGTCGGACGTGAATTTGAGATCCGTTCCGGCAGCTTCAGTCGCAGGGACAGACGATACGGCATGCCCCGTTTCCGGGCGGAGCGCACAGTCCGCATGCTGCGGATGCTCTCTTTCGGAAGCTTTTTTTGCCTTGTACTCGGCAAGACGCGCGTCGAGCGAACAGTTGTCGTGCTCCGGATGAAGCTTCCTTTCAGGTGAAGGCGGCCCTTCATGCGGCGTATAGGCAGGCGCCGCGGGCTTCGGCTGCGGCACGCCCGTACGGGCGGTCTGCGGCGTCGGTTTCGGGACCTGCACGGTCGGACGGACCGGTTCAAGGGGCTTCGGTGGAGCAACAGGCACCGTAGTTTCCTTCTGCTGCTCCGCCATCGCACGCCGTTTTGCTTCCTGCCGCTGTTTTTGCCCTGCCGAACGGATCATCGTGATCACAACGCCGATGATGATGATCGGGATCAGTGCGGCAAAATCCATGGCTTATTTTCCTTTCGTTTCGCCCGCCGGTGCTGCGGACTTGCCGATGGCAGTGCGCATATCGGTGTCGGACATGATATTTTTCATATTATAGTAATCGAGAACGCCGAGCTTGCCGTCTCTCAAAGCTGCCGAGATCGCCTGCGGGACCTCCGCCTCCGCCTCGATGACGCGGGCGCGCATGCGCTGCACTTCGGCGACGTTTTCCTGCTCCTGCGCAACCGCCATCGCGCGGCGCTCCTCCGCCTTTGCCTGCGCGATGCGCTTGTCGGCTTCGGCCTGGTCGATCTGGAGCTGTGCGCCGACGTTTCTGCCGACGTCGACGTCCGCGATGTCGATGGAAAGAATCTCGAACGCGGTGCCCGCGTCAAGGCCCTTGTTCAGAACGGTGCGGGAAATGGTGTCCGGGTTCTCGAGAACTTCCTTGTGGCTCTTTGCGGAACCGACGGTGGTGACGATGCCTTCGCCGACACGCGCGATGATCGTTTCTTCACCCGCGCCGCCGACGAGACGGTCGATGTTTGCGCGGACCGTAACCTTCGCCTTTGCGCGAAGCTCGATACCGTCCATCGCGACCGCCGCGATGATCGGAGTCTCGATGACCTTCGGGTTGACGCTCATCTGCACCGCGTTCAGCACGTCGCGGCCTGCGAGGTCGATCGCGCAGGAGCGCTCAAAGTCCAGCGGAATGCCCGCGCGCTGCGCCGCAATCAGCGAGTCGACGACGCGGTTCACGCTTGCCTTGCCGTTTGATCTGCCGCCCTTTGCAAGGTAGTGCGCCTCGAGCTTGTTCATCGGGATCTTGAGACCGGCTTTGGTCGCCTTGATCATCGGATATACGATATCCGCGGGCACAACCTTACGGATGCGCATGCCGATCAGCTGAAAGAGTCCGATGCGGACGCCGCTTGCGCTTGCGGAAATCCACAGTCCGAGCGGGACGAACTTAAAGAAGATGATCAGAAAGATGATGATTGCCGCACCGCCGAGCAGCCAGGGTAAGTATTCCATAGTTTCCTCCTTATGATATGGTTTTTAAAAGGTTGATAACGCCCATGATGAGCAGAATCGCAGCGGGAATCGCCAAAATCAGGGCGATCCATTGCCTGCGGACGGTTTTCGGATCCGCCTGCTTCGGAGGCTCCTGCCCGTCCGGAACGACGACACCGCACTTCGGACAAACGTCCGTCGTGTACAGCACGCCGCAGGTTTTGCAATACTTCATTGCACCGTAATCTTCGTGCCTTCCACGGAGACGACCGTAACGGTCTGATCCTTTTCGATGAACGTCGCCTGCGTTTCGACCGAATACCGCTTTCCTTCGATCAGAGCGATTCCGCTCGGACGAAGCGGCGTCACGGCGACGCCGGTCTTGCCGATCAGCTCGTCAAGCGAATCCTGCGACAGCTTGACCGCGTCCGCTTCGATCTTGTCCTTCAGAACGATCGGCGAGCGGAACAGCATGCCGTTTTTCATCGAGTGCATAAACAGCACAACCATAACGATCAGAATCGTGCCGAGCACGACCGCGACAAGCGTTGCGACGAGCGGCTTATTGGTCATAAACTGAAGCACACAGACAGCGATCAGGCACGCCACGCCGGAAATGCCCGATACGCCGAAGCCCGGCATGAAAAGCTCCGCTACGAGAAGCGCGATCCCGACCAGCGCCAGAATGAGACACGGCAGCCAAGCCGGTCCGAATACTGCTGCCATAACGATTCCTCCTTTCTTTTCTGGGTTCAGTATAGCATATGGATCAACTGATGAAAAGTATTTTTTTGAATTGTTTTCATCCTGTAATTCTGCTATAATGGCAAAATAAAACAAGTTAAGGTGGCAGTATGATCCGTTTGCTCGCAAAACTGTTTATTCGTGAACGCGACGCCGACGCACCGGAACGCATACGAAGCGCATACGGCGTTCTTTCCGGCTGCGCCGGAATCTTTCTGAATCTCGTGTTGTTCTCCGTGAAGTTTGTTTTCGGACTGTTCGCGCACGCGGTATCGCTCCAGGCGGACGCGTTTAACAACCTCGGCGACGCGGGATCGTCCGTCATCTCTCTGTTCGGATTCCGGCTCGCTTCGAAAAAACCGGACCGCGATCATCCGTACGGGCACGGGCGGTTCGAATATATCGCGGGGCTGTTCGTTTCGATCGCGATCGTGCTCATGGGCTGGTCGCTTCTGAAAAATTCCGTTACGATTATCATACACGGCGGAGAACCCGCCTATACGACGTATTTTGTGCCGTCCGTCATCGTAACGGGCGCGTCGATCCTTGTAAAAATCTATATGTTCCTGTATAACCGCGCGCTTGCGAAGCGGTTCTCTTCCCCCGCGCTGCGCGCCGTCGCGTTCGACAGCCTCTCCGATACGATCGCAACCGCGGCGGTGCTCGTTTCGGCGCTTGTCACGCGCTTTTTCACGCTGCCCGATTGGGTGCGTCCGGACGCGTGGTGCGGCGTGCTCGTTTCCCTGTTTATTCTGTATACCGGCGTGAAAACGATAAAGGAAACCGTGGAGCCTCTGCTGGGAAAAAGACCCGATCCCGCGTTCGTTTCCGCGATCGAAGAAGCGGCGCTGTCCTTTGAAGGCATCGGCGGCGTTCACGACGTGATCGTGCACGATTACGGTCCCGGACGCGTGTTCGTTTCGCTGCACGCCGAAGTGATGGCCGACGCGAATCTCCGCGACGTCCATGAAATTATCGACAGCGCCGAGAAGTATCTTTCGGACCGGTTCAACTGCAGCGCGACGATTCACGCCGATCCGATCATCACGGACGATCCGGAAACGGCGCGTTTGCGCGCAATCGTTCTGGAAGCGATTCATACGGTCGACGCGCGCCTTTCCATGCACGATTTCCGCGTCGTATTAAGCCCGTCCGGAAAGACGCTGCTCTTTGACGTTGCGATTCCGTTCAGCGATCCCTCTTCGGATTCCGTTCTGGTCGAACGCATCGAATCGGAGATCGTCCGAATGGCGCCGGAATGCCGCGCCGTTGTCACGACGGACCGCACCGACAACTGAATCTATGGACAAAGGCGTCGAACGGTGCTATACTGTGTCTGATTATTTCCTATATAAAGGGTTGCAGACATGAATTTGAAACCGATTCGGATCATCATACCGCTTTTCCTGATTGTTTTGATCGCCGCGTGTTCAGCATGTACGGCGACGGATACAGCGCCCGCGCAGACGCAATCCGCCGCGCCTTCGGTGTCTGAATCACCCGAACCCGTTGCGGAGGACGTCTTTTCGTTTTCGCCGGAGCCCACCCCCGCGATCACGCTCGAACCCGTTCCGACCCCATCTCCCACGCCGACGCCTTCGCCGACCCCGACGCCCTCGCCGACGCCCGTACCGGATAAGATCGGGATTCTCGATTTCCGGTATTTCGACTTGTTTTCCGAGGACGTTACGGATACGGACGAAATGTATCGCGACGGTACGCGAAGCATAACCGTTTCCCGCGTGGAAACCAAAGAGCGTACCGGCAAGTCGCTCGTCTATTTTGTGGTCGATATTTACGTACAGGACGTGGAAAGCATTCGCCGCGGCATCGGCGGCGAGTCATATCCGCGTATCCGGCAGCGTGAAATCACCGGCTTTGCGAAAAGCGAAAACGCGATCGTCGCCATGTCCGGGGACAGTTGTCCGCCGGGCGTCGACGGGTTTGTGGTCATCAACGGCGAAACCGTGCAAACCGGCAAAAAATACAAGCGGGATCTTTGCGTACTGTATCGCGACGGCGTGATGAAAACCTACGCGCCGGCGGATATTTCACCCGAGTTAATCGAAGCGCGCGGCGCGTGGCAGACGTGGTACTTCGGCCCGATGCTGCTTGACGAAAACGGCGATATCCCGGAAAAATACAACCTGCCCGACACAATCTCCGGACGCAATCCGCGCGCCGCGATCGGTTATTTCGAACCGGGACATTACTGCTTCGTGCTGGTCGACGGGCGGCAGAACGGATACTCGATCGGTCTTGACCTTCGCGAGCTTTCCGCGCTGATGAAAGAGCTCGGATGCGTTTCGGCGTATAACCTCGACGGCGGCATTTCCGCGCAGCTCACCTGGCATTCGCAAAGAATCAATCACCCCGGCGGCAACCGCTCCGTACTCGATATCGTGTACGTGCCCTACCCCGCCGAATCCGAGGAGGAAGGTCCCGAAGAATGATGAAACCGGTTCTCTGTCTCGGCGATATCTGCGCCGACCTCATTATTCCCTATGCGTCCGCGCTCAAAGCGAAAGCCGGCGATCCCGCGGCGTATGAGAGCGCCGAAGTGCGCCCCGTCGAGGGCGGCAGCGTCGCCAATACCGCCTGCGCCGTCGCAAGGCTCGGACTGCCCGTACTTTTCTGCGGCACCTGCGGACTCGACGCGTACGGACAGATGCTGAAAAGCGGTCTCGAACGCGAAGGCGTCGACACCTCGCTGTTACGCATGGAAGCCGGCAAGCCGACACAGCTCGTACTGCTTGTGCTGAATGAACAGGGCGACCGCACCGCGTTCGCCTGCCCCGCGCACCTCGGCTCGCAGCATTCGATCGTGCCCGAACAGATCCCGGACGATATCGTTTCACGCATCTCGTGGCTGCACGTGACCGGCATGATGCTCCGCGAGGAGCCCGCCGCCTCGACGCAGCTCACGCTCATGCGGCGCTGCAAAGACGCGGGCGTCCCCGTTTCGTTCGATATCAACGTGCGCGTGGAGGCGCTGAAAAACCAGACGTTTGCCGAAAATCTCAAAAAGGCGCGCGCGCTTGCCGATATCATCCTCGGCTCGTCGATCGACGAAATCCCGCTGCTCGCGGGCGAACGCGACGCGCAGCTTGCCGCAAAGAAGCTCGCCGCATCCGGCGCAACGGTCATCAGCCGCAGCGGAGAGCAGGGCGCAGACCTGTACCGGGGGGGACTGCATCTGCACGCCCCCGCCTTCTCCGTAACCGTAACCGACACCGTCGGCGCAGGCGACACGTTCGACGGCGCGTACATCGCCGCCTGTCTTTCGGGTCTTTCCGATGCGGAAGCATTGACCGAAGCGAACGCGGCGGCAGCGATCTGCGTTTCGAAAAGCGGCGGACGCGCCTCCCCCTCCCGCGCCGAGCTCGACGCGTTCCTTTCCCGATAATACGATCCATTTACGGCGCACCGGAAACGGTGCGTTCAGCTTGTCAAAAAACCTTTTGACAAGCTGAGCAGGCTGTTGGGAAGGGTGGCAGAATTCGCGTTTTCACGATGGAGCTATACTGAAGTATGCGACTGAGTGAAAACACGAATAGTTTGCGACGAAATAATAGAAAGAAAGGGCATTTTTCTGCCCTTTCATCCTGTAAGTGTTCATTTGAAACATATCGCCGCAAACGGTCTGACCCCTTTTACGACAGCCTGGACGCACCGGAAACGGTGCGTTTTCATATTCCACCTCATCCGTCAACGCAGTTGACTGATGAGGTGTTGCTATATCAAAGCGGTTATTAAAAACCTCCGCTTTATCTCGCACTGCGAGCGCTTCGGTTTTTATCCTCATCCGTCAACTTCGTTGACACCTTCCCCTCAAGGGGAAGGCTCAGCGTGTCAAAAAAGTTCGCATGTCGGAATCAGCAAGACGGAACGAGTAACATAAGCGCGTTATAGACGCGTGCACGAACGTATCGGAGGACGGGCGTTCACTCAAATCCGTCAAATTCAGCGACATGTGCGGTGAATTTGACTCCTTGCAGCACCCGCCGCCCGGAAATCCGGAGGATTTTAGGCGGGTACTGTAAACCAGTCTGTCGAAAAACACAGTTTTTAGACAGACTGCACCTTCCCCTCAAGGGGAAGGCTTTTTGCTTGCGCTGCTTATTTGTAAAATCTTTCCGGAAATGGTTGACATATCGTGTTATGTGTGTTAATATTATTAATACAGTTAAAACAGAAAGGAGATTGCCATGTTCACCATCGACAAGCTTTCCCGCACGCCGATCTACGAGCAGCTCATCGCGCAGTTCGAATACGGACTGCTCTCGGGCGAGATCGCGCCGGACGGGAAACTCCCCTCGGTACGCGAGCTTTCCCAGCAGCTTTCGATCAATCCGAACACGCTGCAGCGCGCGTTTTCGGAAATCGAGCGGCGCGGGCTTTGCTACTCGGTTCCGGGCAACGGACGCTACATTGAGAAGAACGCGCTCGAAAGCCTGAAGACAGCGGCGTCGAACCGGATGCATGAATTCACGGCGCTGACAAGGTCCTTAAAGGCCGGCGGCATTTCGAAGGCCGTTCTGATCAGCGCCGTCGAAGCCGTTTACACATCTCAGACAGAAAAGGAGGCCGAAGCATGATTACGGCAACGAATATCACCAAGCGATTCGGCGACAGCGTCGCGCTGGACGGGCTGAACTGCAACATCCCGGAGGGCTGCGTTTACGGGCTTGTCGGGTCGAACGGCGCGGGCAAATCCACGCTTTTGCGGCTGATCGCGGGCATTTATAAACCCGAATGCGGCAGCATCGCGATCGACGGTCAGCCGGTCTATAACAATCCCGAGGTGAAGAAGCGCATCGTCTTCGTGCCCGACGAGCTGTTCTTCCTGCCGAAGACAAATCTTCTGCGCATGGAAAAGCTCTACGCTTCGGTGTACGAAAAGTTTTCGCACGAGCGGTTTATGACGCTGCTTTCCGATTTTTCGCTGAACCCGAACGCGAATCTTTCCACGTTCTCGAAGGGCATGCGCCGGCAGGCGGCGACGATTCTCGCGCTCTCCTGCGATACGGATTACATTCTCTTCGACGAGACGTTCGACGGGCTCGATCCGGTCATGCGCAACCTTGTGAAGAACCTGATCTACAACGAGGTCATGGATCGCGGCGCGACCGCCGTCATCACAAGCCACAGTTTGAGAGAGCTCGAGGATACCTGCGATCAGCTTGCGCTGCTGCACAAGGGCGGGATCATCTTTGAAAGCGACGTCGAGCACTTAAAGACCTCGCTCTTTAAGGTGCAGGTCGCGTTTTCGGACGAATACGACCGCTCGCGCTTTGCGGGGATTGAATCGCTGTCGTTTACGAAGCACGGCAGCGTTTCCTCGCTGATCGTACGCGGCGACCGCGACGAGACCGAGGCGAAGATCAAGGCGATGAATCCGGTGCTCTTCGAGGTGCTTCCCCTCTCGCTCGAAGAGGTCTTCGTCTACGAAATGGGGCAGCTCGGCTATGAGTTTTCCGAGGTCCTGAAACAGGAGGTGAACTGAGATGAAACGTCTGATCCATAAAGGTTTCTTCCGTGAAATGGTGCGTCAGCTCCGCACGAAGGGGCTGGTGTCCGTGTTCATCCTTGCCGGGATCAACCTCATCACGTTTGCGTCCTTTGTCACGCGCGACCCGCTTCGGGATTCGTTTACCCACGTCAGCGCGTCGGAAATGGCGGCGCCGATGCTGTTTTTCCTGTACATCATGCTGCCGATCATGGTATTCGGCGCATACCGCTGGATGAACAAGCGCGCGCAGAGCGACTTTTACCACGCGATCCCGCTGACGCGCACGCAGCTATACGGCTCGACCTCGGCGGCGATCCTTTTGTGGATCGTGATCGCGCTCGTTTCGTTTGCGGGGTTCCGCGCGATCCTGTACGCTGCGTTCGATCTTCCCTTTAACTACCTGCTGTATCTGTGCGTGTTCCTGAACATGCTGATCGCAGCCGTCGAAATCCTTGCTGCGTTCTCGATCGGCAGCGCACTCACGGGGACGAAATTCGTTGCGTTCTTTTCGGGTCTGGTCGTCCTGTTCCTGCCGCGCGCGGCGCTTTCCGCATTCTGGATCATGGTCGAGATCGACAGCGCTTTTGCGGTCCCCTTCTCGGCTCTGCCGTTCTTCATGAATCCGGCGTTCAATATTGCGGCAACGCCGATCCATTCGATTGTTTACCGCGCAGACTTTGCGAACGTCCCCGCGATGCTCTATTCGCTTCTGTACGCATGCGCGCTGCTTGTGCTCGGCGGTCTGGCATTTCACAAGCGCAGATCCGAGGCGGCTGAGATTCCGTATGCGAGCAGGCTTCTGCAAACGACCGTCGGCGTCTGCTTCGGGCTTTTGCCGCTTGCGGGGCTGACCGTGCTTTTGAACGTCCGGTACCGGTACGGTTACAGCAGCTACTCGGTTCCCTATGAGCTTTTGACGCCGCTCGCCGTGACGTCGGTCCTCTTCTCCTTCGCTTTCTTCTGCCTGTACGAGCTGATCTCGTCGCGCAAGATGAAGGCGGTCGCGCGCGCAATGAAGTTCTATCCGGCCTGTCTTGTGATCGCCGCGTTCCTGCTGTTCGTTCCGGCGTGGATCGGCACGCGCAGAGCGCAGCCGAAGGTGACAGCCGGTGAAATCCGCTCCTATCGGATCAACAATGAGTCGACGTTGACGGTTCCGTACGGACGAAACGGGGACGACTCCTACGCAAAACTTGTGCTGTCGCAGCATTCGTTTACGGATGAAACGGGCAAGCGTCTGATCGAGGACTTTTCGAAGACCGAGTCGCTCGACCGCGATTTCCTGTCGCTTACTGCAGGCTCCGTCACGGTCAACGCCGGCGGACTTTTCCGCAAGGTCATTCACGTCCCGGACAAGTGGTACGGAGAGGATGTCAGCAATCTGTGGAGATTGTATGAAGCCTGTCTGTCCGATCCCTCGCTGATCGAAGAGCTGTATGCGTTCCCGGGCGGATGCGTCTGGTATGAATGCAGCGGCCTTTTGCCCGAAGAAGCAAACGAGGTCGGACGGATCTTTGCAGAGGAATATAATGCGCTTTCCCTCTCACAGAGAAAAGCACTGCAAAAAGGCGGCATCCCCGGCATGTTCAAAGAGTCGGATCGGATCAGTACACGTGCAACGGGGCTTTCGATCAAGCTGTACAGCTGCAAGGGCACGACAAATTACGAGGCAACCTATTTGATCAACGATTTGACGCCGAAGGCTGCCGAAAAGTATCTGTCGATCCTGAATGCGCGAAACGGCGAACGGTCGCGCAAGGCTTTGAAGGCATTCGTGAAGTGGATGGAGACCGGCAGGGAATCCGATACGCCGGACGCGCTTTGGATCGGCTCGTTTTCCATCGACGACTGGACCGCGTGGCATTATGACGACCGGGAGCTCTTCGATACTCCGAAGGACGCAAGTCCGAAGCTTTACCGGATTCTGAAGGTGCTCAGCGACGCGCCGCTTTCCGCAGACGTGAACAACTGTATCACAGTCAGCGCGCGTGACTATCACATCCGGTATTACGATTTTATCTTCCCCGCCGGGTTTGAGATCCCGAAGGATTGCCGTGAGGACGTCCTCCGCTGGATCCGCGAAGGCGAATGGTGGGACGAGGATCGCGTGCCAGCCGCCACTGAAGATGATTGGGACGTCGACCCCGACGTCCCGTGAAGGACTTGCAAGGCAAGAAACAATCCCCCAGCCGCCTGTCGGCGACAGCCCCTTTACACAAAGGGGCCTTCGTATGGGCGCTGCTCCTGCCCTCCGTGTCATTCTGAGCCTCAGGGCGAAGAATCTCCGGCTTTCGCAAACGGGCAGCTCAATTCGTTCAGAACAGCAGGGGTACGAAACAGGAAATTGATATGAAACAAAAAGGCTTTGAAAAGCGGACGCTTGTGCTCGCAATCATTTACCTTGTCACGCTTGTCTGGATCGTGCTGTTCAAAACGGTCGAGCCGTGGCGGATCGGAGAGCTGGACCGGATGCGCAGGATCAACCTGATCCCGTTTAATTATGACACGGAAGCTCCGTTCCACCTTTCAGAGGTTCTTTTAAACGTCGCGGTATTCGTGCCGTTCGGCGTGCTTCTGTCCATGCTCGGCGTGCGTCCCGCGCTGACGGTCACGCTCGGCGCCGGGTTCAGTCTGCTCATGGAAACGCTGCAGTACGCGTTTCGGGTCGGCGCGTCGGACGTCACGGACCTCATCACGAACACCGCGGGAACCGCACTCGGCGTCGGAGCATACTTGCTGCTTTCACGGATCGTGAAGGACCGCGCAAAGCTGAGAAGGGCGGTTGTGATCGTCGGCTTCGCGTGCGCCGGCGTGTTCTTCGCCTTTGCCGCCGTGCTGTTCCTTGCAAATCGGTAACCCGTATAATACGGGAGGCGGATGGCGTCGGCGTTTGGTAGCAGCCGAAGCGTTAGCGGCAGCTCAGGCGCGCTGCACCCCGTGGCATGAGCCAAGCATAATCTGTGCTTCTCGGATATTCAGTTGTGTGCTCCCCAGAGAGGAGGATGGGTTATTATACCAAGGATGCGAAAATTGTTATGGAAAAAATGGAGAGTAGAATGCATCATATGTTTTTCCACCCCATGCTCTCACAACTTTTTGCAGGCGAGTTCGATGCACAGGGCGGCAGCATCCCCGTTCACGCCGTCAAAGCGATAGTCATAGACTTCTCCGTCAAAAATACCGTGTTTTCTCTCCAGCATCTGTGCCACCGGCGCAGGCAGGTTTCCGTGCATTCTTGCCTTGAAGCGCTCTTTGATGGTCTCGATATCAGCGTACACAAGGATTCTGACAGCGCCGTCCGGT
Source organism: Clostridia bacterium (assembly GCA_017388175.1). Lineage (GTDB taxonomy): Bacteria > Bacillota > Clostridia > Christensenellales > CAG-138 > UBA3792. Next base: position 11,604 of record JAFOTD010000099.1, read on the forward strand.
AAGAGCTTGATCTGCTCCGGCTCAGATATCACATAAATGATGTTGGCTCCCGAAACGGCGTCCGCAAGCTTTTTTCGGAACAGGGCGGCCGCCTCGCTTTCGGACTTCGCCATCCGCAGATAGTCCTTGCCGGTGACTATTTCCGCGTGGATATCTTTCTGAATTGCTTCTGCAAGCGTGGATTTCCCGCTGCAATTTTCTCCGATGATTCCAATTACCATTGTTTGTCCTCCTTATGTATCACATTGATTCATATTATGGTTTTTTCCTGCCGGATTTGTCGACTCACTCGATCCCCGTGAACGCAAAGCCGTCGGCCGTTTCATTACCGTCTCGCAGATGGTTTCCGGGAATTCCTTTTCTAAAGGGGAATGCAGGCCGGCGTTCCGGATCATATGTTTGACCTTCACAAATACTGATTTGGCGAGGAGAATGAAAAAATGAAATTCGGAGATATGGAAAATACCATATTTTTTTCATTTTTTCATAGTTTCATATTTCCATTGATTTGTCACACAGGACGTTCCCTTCAAATCCGCTTCTCCAATTCATAGGCCGTGTGTCCTTTGGGATAATTCTCAAGCTTGCCTCTGGGTGTAAACCCGTTTTGGAAAAAGAAAGCGGATACCCAGTCGCAGCAATCGGACAGAATTACGTAGGCGCCTTTTTCCTTCGCTTCGCGCTCTGTTTCACTGAAAAGCCAAGAGCCGATACCCTGCCTGCGATACCGTTCCTCTACCCAGATACCGTCGACAGAGGCAGTGTCGTCTTCGTCAATCCCGCAAATCACAGCAGCAATCAGATTTCCGTCCGCATCGATGAGCTTTTTGCTGAGCGTGATATATTCGTGCTTGTCAGACACGACCTCCTCACAAAACGCACCGAGCCCCTTGTCGATGATCCCGGCGTCCTCTTTGGAGCCGGCCTTGACCTGATAATGTTCTGCAGCGGTGTTGTTTGTCGGGATGTAGTCCGGTATATCTTTGTCCAATCGTTTCGATAGAGACCAGCTAACATGCCCCATAGGGATGTCCTTGTTAATGGTAAACACATGGAATCCGTGTTTTTCGTAAAGGGGTCTTGCCTGAAAATC
>JAFOTD010000100.1 GCA_017388175.1 Clostridia bacterium
ACAATCAAAAGCCGCTTAAACTATGCGCGAAAGTCGATCAAGGAGGGCGTGAAGGCATTCGAGAAGCAGGGCGTCAAGCTGTACGGCGCATCGCCGATTCCGTTCCTTACGTACTTCCTCGCAAAGTCCGCGGCGGGCGTTCCCGCGCCGATCGCAGCGGCGAGCATTACGGCAGCAGCAACGGCAACGGCAGCAACGGCTACGGCGGCAACGGCAGCAACCGCAACAGCGGCAACGGCTGCAACAGCAACGGCGGCAACGGCGGCAACGGCTTCGTCCGGCATTGCGGCGTTCTTTGCGAGTGCGGCGGGCAAGATCGCGGTCGCGGTCGCGATCGCGGCGGCACTGGGCGGCGTCGGAACCGGCATCGTCCTCGCAACGCAAAAGCCTGCGGAGCCCGCAATCGTCATCGAAGAGACGGCGATCCCGTCCATTGCGTATACGCCGACCACGATCGCAACGCCTGAAGCGACGCCTGTTCCGACGCCTGTGTATGCGCCTGTTCCGACGTCTGAACTCAAGGCGCCGGAAGAAACGCTTCAGGCGCTGACCGGCTTTTCTGAGGAAGAGTCGGTATACATATTGGACAGCCTTCGAACGATTCTTGCGGGCGAAAACGAGATCGACTATATCAACAATTCACCGGTTGCCGAGATATGGGAGATCCATTCGCTGCATGCATATGCGCCGAATGGAGAGAAACATGAAAAGCCCGATCGTTATATTGCATTGGAGCTGCTTCCGTGCTACGGCGTGCGGCTGGAGGATGAAACGATCCTGCATGTCTACCTCTGGGAAGGCGTTACGGAACACGATTGGATCATCTGCCGCGTTCTTCTCGTTTCTACCGGATCATTTCTGAAGGAGCCGAAATTGTCTGAGTGGAGCCTTGAATTACCGCCGGAAGACGCGTTGGACGTGGAGGAGCGGCCGCAGGTTCACATCAGGATGAAATGCGAGGACAACGCCTTTCATATTGATCCGAATACCGATGATTATGACGTGCACAATTACGGTGTGTTTTCACACGGCATGACCGATCATTACACTGCAAACATCGTGGAAATAAATAGGGATTGGCAGCTGCTGGGTGAATATGACTCCGTCGACGGTTTCACGGATAAAACGGAAGGAGATTGGCAGGTATTCTATAAATACGAATGGGACGAGGGAACCGGAAAGTACACGGTTTGGGTGAAAGAACATTACTACGTCATGCACTTTATCTTCTATACTGCATGGTCGGATTGGGAGGACGGCACCGAACCGCGTTACAGTCCGTTCTACTATTTTCCTGGAGTCGACGGCGAAGTGCAGTATCAGCCTAGCTTTGCCGTGCAGACGGAGAACCGAACGTGGTATCGGTATCTGCAGTGAACCTTGCGGAGAGTATGATCTGCTGCATGACAGAAACCGAATAGCGGCTATAAAAAGGAGCCCTGCAAACGCGGGGCTCCCCGTGTGTAAGATGATTCGGTTCGGGAAACGGAAGGCTTAATTCGTCTTTGCGTTCTTTACGTTGGACCAGCCGTCGTAGTACGTCGTGCCTTCAAAGACGTGATAAGAGCGTACGCGCACGTAATACGTGGTCTTCGCCTTCAGACTCTTGATCGCGGTCTCATACGTCTTCTTGTCCGAAATCTTCACGGTCTTGACGTCCTTGGTGAACACGGAATCCGTGCCCTCACCGTCCCTGCCCGCCGCGGTGCGGTACGCTGAGAACTCCTCGGCGTACGCTGTGCAGCGATGCCCGCGGTATGAGACAACAGGGAAGCCGCCCGATTTGTCCGTCAGAATCTGCGGACATTCGTAGCCGAGCTTCCGGTACTCCTCGATCGTGCGCTGCCAGACGGCGATCTTCTCCGGAAAGGTGAAATCGTTGTCGGCAAGCTTCAGGACGACCTTGACGCCTGCATCCGTTTCGACAAGAAAGGTCGTTCGAAAATCGCTGTCGCCATGGCTTGAATCGATCGTCTGCACGGCGATCGGAGCGGCGTTGAAGAACAGAGAGAATACGCGTTCGAATTCAGGATCCATAGCGCGTTTCCTTTTACAGTGCTTTGATCGCGTCCACGACAGTTTTAAGGTGCATGCCGAACGAGGCCTTGACGAGAATCGTGTCGCCGTCATTAAGGAGCGAGGGAAGCGCTTCGATCAGCGCGTCGGACGTCTCATAAGCGCCGAAAGGATCAAACGCGGCGTTTTTCGCAAGCGTCCCGACGGTCAGCATACAGTCGACGCCGCAGCGCTTCGCATACGCGCCGATGCGGGCATGGAACGACGGCGCGTTTTCGCCGAGCTCCAGCATGTCGCCGAAGATGCAGACCTTGCGGCCCTTTGCGGCCTTCAGCACGTCAAGCGCAGCCTCCATCGAGGTCGGGTTGCAGTTGTACGTGCCGTCGATGAGCGTGAACCGCTTCGTGCGGATCACGTCGGACCGCCCGGCGCCGGGCTGAAACGCGGAAAGTGCGGTCAGCACGGCGTCGTCCGGCACGTGCAGAAGCTGCGCGACCGTCAGCGCGGCGAGCGCGTTCTGCACCATATGCTTTCCCGCAACGTGAAGCGTCACAGGGAGGGATTTCCCGAACAACTCCGCGGTAAAGGAAACGCCCAGAAGTCCGTCTTCGACAAGGTTGACGGCGCGAACGTCGACGTCTTCGGAAAGACCGTAGGTGATCGCGTTCGGGATGGTGCGCAGAAGATCGTCGTCGCCGTTTGCTATGACGGTACCGTTCGGGCGCATATGATTGAGCATTTCGGTTTTGCCGCGAAAAATGCCTTCCCGCGAGCCGAAGAATTCGATGTGCGCTTCGCCGACGTTCGTAAACAGGCAGATCGTCGGCTCGGCGACGCGCGCGATGGCGTCGATCTCGCCGAAATGGTTCGTGCCGAGCTCCATCACGGAGACCTCGTGCGCTTCGTTCAACTGCAGAACGGTTGTCGGAACGCCGGTCTGATTGTTGAGATTGCCGACGGTCGCATGCGTGCGGAACGTCGTTTCAAGGACGGCTTTGACCATTTCCTTGGTTGTCGTTTTGCCGACGCTGCCGGTGATGCAGACGACCGGCAGATCAAAGCGTTCGCGATGCAGTTTTGCGACGTTCTGATAGGCGAGGACGGTGTTTTGGACGCGGATATGCGGATATGGAACGTCGGTGTCGGAAATGCTCAGGACAGCGCCCTTTGCCATCGCGTCCGGAATGAAGCGATGCCCGTCGAATGTGCCTCCGCGGATCGCAACGTAACACATGCCGCGCGAGAGCATGCGTGTGTCGATGGTCAGCCCCTCTACGACGGGTTCGCCGAAACCGGCCGGCGCATACAGCGTGCCGCCCGTTGCGTTCAAGAGTTCCTGAATCGTAAAGCGTGCCATATTACTTATCAAGCGACATCGAAATGATCGTGTCGCAGAGCTGTTCATAGGAATATCCGACGACTGCCGCTTCCTGCGGGAGCAGGGAGGTCGGCGTCATGCCGGGCAGCGTGTTGGCTTCAAGACAGTAAGCGTCGCCGGATTCTGTGAGCAGAAAGTCGACGCGTCCGTATACCGAAAGCCCCAAGAGCCGGAAAACCGCAAGCGCGATCGACTGAATGCGTTCGGTCGCCTCCGGGCTGATTTCGGCAGGGGTCACTTCGCGCGCCGCGCCGGCCTGATACTTGTTCCTGTAATCATAGAATCCGTGCAGCGGAATAATCTCGATCGGAGGAAGCGCTATGTCGCCGAGCACGCCGCAGCTCAACTCGCGGCCTTTTACGTATTCCTCAACGAGAATGGAACGCTCCATTGAGAACGCAAGCTTCAGCGCATCATAGAGATCGCGCCGCTCTTTGACGATGGATACGCCGATAGATGAGCCGCCGTTGCAAGGCTTGACGACGCAGGGAAGGGGAAGCGATTCCGGATCAATCGCGTCGCCGGCGTGCAGCAGTGTGCCGCGCGGCGTCTTGATACCGGCTTGCAAAAAGAGCTGTTTGCTGATCCATTTGTCCATTGCGTTCCGGCAGCCTTCCGCGCCGGAACCGGTATAGCGAATGCCTCGTTCGTCAAAGAACGCCTGCAGTTTTCCGTTTTCGCCGCAGTCGCCGTGCAGTGCCATATAGACGATATCCGCCTGTTCGCAAAGCTCGGGCACATTCAAACCGATATAGTCGTTAAATCCCTCCTTGCGTGAAAGACGGAGCGAATCAAGGTCCGGTTCCGATTCCGAAACACGGTATGGGGGGAGCTTTTCCGCGCCGGCAAAGAGATCGGTTTTTCCGTCCCAATCGGGCAGACCAAAGAACAGGTCAACCAGAATCGCCTGATGCCCGAGAGAAAGCAATGCGTTTGCTGCCATGGTTCCGCTCGAGAACGAGACGTCGCGCTCGGGAGAGAGACCGCCTGCCAATACTACAATTTTCATATCAATACCTCGTTTCCATACTTTATACCATATTTTTCTCATTATGACAACCGAATCTTGCGTTTCGAAGCAAAAAACAGCAAAATCCGCGTAAACTGAACCGGATGCGCGTCGTTTCTCATAGTATTCCTGCGTGCTCCGGAAAGGCAAAAGCATGAAACGGTTTCTTTGTCTACTTTTGATCGTTGTATTATTCCTCGGGCCGACGGGGTGCACGGCGCTTTCGGTTCGCATCGCATCAGACTTTCTGCGGCTTGAACAGACCGAAGCGCAGCCGGAACGGGCGTTTCATACCGAACTCCGTTTTTCCGAGCTTCCCGAATCCGGGATTGACGCATCGCTTGAAGCGGCGAGGACGAGGGAGCTTCTGTTCCGTATTCAAAAGGGCGAGCTTTCCGGGGAGCGCGCGCAACAGGCGCTCGATGCGAGATCGGAGGCGTATGAACGTCTGGAAACCGACGCTTCGATCGCGTACGTGCGTTATTGTCTGGACGTGACGAACGAGGAAAACAGGAACGCATATGATGTGCTGATTGCGCGGATGAACGCAATCGAATGCAATCTTACGGACGCAGCGATCCTGCTGTCAAAGGACCCTGCGCTCTCGGACCGGTACGACGCCGAAACACGGGAGGCGCTGGAACGTGCCGATGCGCTTTCCGATTCCGCGATCCTTTCGCTGGCAGAACGGGAACGCGCGCTCGTCGGAAAATATGAGGCGTTGTCGGAAACACTGACGGTTTCCTATCTCGGCAAGGAATGGACGGGGGACCGGATCCTATCCGATCCGTCGCTGACGGAGGAAGACTTCCTGACGCTGTACGAAACATATCTCGAGCGATTCAACCGGGAAGCGGGCGGGATTTTTCTGGATCTGATCGGCGTGCGGAATGAGATCGCGAAGACGCTGGGGTTTGATTCGTATGTTGATTACCGGTATGCATGCTATGACCGCGATTATTCGCCGGAGAACGCAAAAATGCTTGCGGCATCTGTCAGAACATGGATTGTACCGGCTTTTACACAAATGCGGGAAGATTTTTATGCAGCGGTCGGGCAGGTTTACGGGATCGTGCTGGACCAGGAGACGACCATGCGGCGGATCGGAGAGGCAGTCGTGTCGATTCTGCCGGAACTGTCCGAACCGTGGACGTACATGATGTCGCATGAGATGTATGATCTCGGATCGGACACGAAGCGCATGCCGGGAAGCTTTACGACCTGGTTTCGCGCGTTCGGTGCGCCGTTTCTGTTCAGCGCATGGACGAACGGATTCGAGATGCCCTCGACGATTACGCACGAGTTCGGGCATTTTTCTTCCTATTTCTTAAACGGAGATGCGCTGAAGAACGGAAACTCGCTCGATCTTGCCGAAATTGACTCGCAGGGGCTTGAACTGTTGAGCGTTTTGCGGTATGATACATTATATGGTGATTTGTCCGATGCAGCTCAAACCGTGCAGTTGTTCTATGCGTTGTACGCGTTGATTGACGGCTGTATGGAGGATGCATTTCAGCAGTTTGCATACGGACAGGACGGGATGACATTGGAACGGCTGAACGCCGAATACGGACGTCTCAGTGAGGCATACGGACTTTCTGCGCTCGGCATTGAGCCACGCTCGTGGACACAGATTCAGCACACGTTTCAATCCCCATTCTATTATATCAGTTATGCCGCAAGTATGTCCGCCGCTTTGGAACTGTATCTGAAAGGGAGAAGGGACCTTGATACGGCGCGGAACGCCTACCGCGCGATTCTGCTGCGCGATGGCGGCGCGCGGTTCCAGAAGACGCTGGCGATTGCGGGGCTATCGAATCCGTTTGAAGCGGAAACGATTCGGAAAACGGCGAACGAATTGGGGAGCGTCCGACGAAATAAAACGAACGAATGAGGAAGGACAACAAGAGATGAAGAGGATTGGGTGCTTATTGCTTGCATTGCTGACGGTTGCTTTGTGCGTCCCGTATGCATCGGGCGAAGATGGTTTCACCGTGGCATATTCGATGCCTGACGGACAGCCGGAGAGTCGCCTTTACGATGCAGACGTCATGACGCGACTGACCGTAAAGCGATCCAAGCAAATCGTGCTGACCATGTCGGACGAAGGCGCGGGGCGTACGCTGTATCTGGAATGGTATGCGCTGCCGGATGACGCCGTTGTGGAGCAGTACGATGCGGGCAACCAACTGCTCGGTTCGATTCCGTTTGCATCGTCCGACCGGTATGCGGAGGCAATTCCGGTGGACGCTGCCTGCAAAAAGATCGTGCTTTCGGCAAAAACCGCCGATTGTGTTGTCTCGACAATGTACGTATCGGAAAGCGCGCCGGAACCGGAGCGCGGGTGGCTTAGCGAAACGCCCGCCGGCTGTGATCTGCTGATTGTTGCGCCGACGCCTGCCGACGTGATGGAAACGTTTGGTCCGACGATCGCAAGATACGCGAAGGGCAGCGGTATGTCGGTGGGAATCATCTGCATGACGGTGGACTACCGGTACCGGTTACAGGAGCTGCAGCGCGCGCTGGTTGCCATGGACATCGAATACGCGCCGATCACGCTCGGACTGGATGACAATAATTATCTTGAAGCAAGGGAGATTCATAAGCGCTGGGCGGAAGGAAAGCCGCAGCAGAAGCTTGTCGAGTACATCAAGACGCTCGATCCGAAGATCCTGCTGACGGTTGATCACAGCGCGAGCGATCTGCGCGCCGCGGAAACATATGCGATCGTCAAGGAAGCAGCCTCGGAAACGTCTGTGAAAAAGTTTTATGCCGCGTCCGCGACGGGCACAACGAAACTCGACTGCGCGTTTCCGATGCCGCTGCTGGAAGGAAAAACGGCACAGGAGTATGCGACGGACGCATACCGTTTGATGGATTCCCGGGGCATGTACCGGATCCGCCTTTCCGAGACGCCTGCATACCGTCTGGAAGCGGAGACGGTCGGAAAGGATCAGGAAGGGAACGACCTTCTGGAGCATATTGATACGGCATCTCTGATCAGCTACGTTGTTCCGACGCCGGAACCGGTCGTGACCCCCGCGCCGACCGAAGCGCCTGTTGAGACGCCGGCGATCGCATCGGAACCGGCTGCCGCGGAAGAACCGTCTGCGTTTGTGATTGAGGAAGAGGCGCTGGACGAGCCCGCAACGCCCGTTGCAACGCCGACCGAAGCACCAAAGGCAGAGCAGCCCGCACAGGAGAACAAGAGCGGATGGTTCTCCTGCTGTCAGTCGCAGAACGCGCAGGTTACCGTGGAGATGGAGCCGCCGACGCCCGCACAGACGGAGCCGACCGAAGCGCCGACGGCGGAACCGACGGCAGAACCGACGCCGGAACCGACACCCGAGCCCACGCCCGAGCCGACGCCGGAACCGACGCCCGAACCGACCCCGGAACCGACGCCGAAGCCTGCCCGCGTTTATGAGAAGACGAACTTCGATGAACATTTTTTAAATGAAGACGATCCCGAATTTGTTTCGATCGACAATGAAAACGGCGAATGGATTTATCGCTCCGATATCCTTGCGATAGAGATCACGCGCGTTTCAACAACGTATCCGATCGGCAACAGCTCAAAAACAAAGCCCGTGACATACTTTGTCGCGCATATTTACGAGCGCGAGTACGACAGCTTCCGGCCGACATTCGGATCGTGGCGGCATAACGGCATGGAGCTTCGCGATGCGTTGGAGATGGCGCTGGAAGCCAAATGTGTGCTTTGGATTACGGGTGACAACATTATCAACAGCGACGCGGAGAAAAAGGGTACGCTGATTCGCGACGGCTATCTGTTCCAAAAGTCCACGCGCATTGATTCGTGCTGGCTGAATCCGAAAACGCATACGCTCGAGATCGTGAAGAAGAACGCGATCAAAGCCGAGGATCTGCTGGAAAGCGGCGTTGAAAACTGTTTTTCGTTCGGTCCGGTTATCATCGAAAACGGTGAGATCACGAAGGCCGCGACACAGACGAGAAGAGAGGATAATCCGCGCACGATGATCGGCATGATTGAGCCGGGACATCTGGTTGCGGTTGTGGCCGACGGAAGACAGCCCGGCTACAGCGAGGGCATCAACGGAAAAGAGAGCGCCGATATCATGCTTGATCTTGGGTGCCAGGTCGCCTATAATCTCGATGGCGGCATTTCCGCAACGATGATTTTTCTGGGCAATAAAATAAACCGTCATGGAACGGAACGGTATAACGGCCTGAAATCGTCTCCGCGCACCATGCCTGACGGCCTGACGTGGGGATATTCGGAACTGTGCGGAACTTTCCGCGACAAACAGGAGGACAACGGCTGATCATATGGAACAGATAACGACCGGATCGCATCGCAGACGGAATTGGGTCCTGACGGGAACCATCATCCTGCTTGCCGCGTTAGCGGTCGTTATTCTTTTTCTGCTTCGGCCGAAAACCGGCATGCCGGATCGCTTCGTGATCTATTACGGAGACGGGAAGACATTGACCGTTTCCGCGTGGGAAACGCGTACCGTCGTCATTCGGGACGGCGAGATCGTCGAGGAAGCGACGGGAGAGGGCGAGGAGAACGTAATCCGCATCGAAAACGGCGAGGCGTGGATGGAACACGCGAACTGCAGACATGGCGAATGCGTGGAGCAGGGAAGACTCAATGCGGAGAGCGTGAAAACGCGTCCGCTCGGCACGTGGATTATCTGTGCGCCGCATCGCGTGAATGTTGAGTACCGGGGGATCGGGCAATGAAAATTCATACGCTTGCCAAACTTGCGATCCTGACGGCGATTGCGCTGATTCTCGGATTTCTGGACAGCCTTCTCTCCGGGGTCGTTATGCCCGTTCCGGGAATGAAACTCGGTTTGTCCAATGTCGCGATTTTATACGCAGTGTTTTTTATGTCGCCGGTTGAAACCGCCATTCTGATGCTTTTGAAGGTCGGGCTTTCAATGCTGCTGTTCAGCAATCCCTTCGGTGCGCTTTATTCGCTCGCGGGCGGCGTGCTTTCCGTTGCGGGGATGCGCTTGCTTCGCCTTATTCCGAAGATTTCTCCGATTCCGGTCAGCACCGTCGGAGGCATTCTGCATATCATTGGGCAATGTCTTATCGGATTCGTTCTGTTTTCGATCCGGCCGGTGCTGTTTTACGCACCATGGCTGTTGATTTGCGGAACGGTGACAGGCGTCCTGCTCGGCATACTGTCTGACGGCGTGTTCAAGGGTCTTGATTTGTATAACAGGAGGTGCGGCGTATAAAACGAAAAATCTTCTGCCTGCTTCTTTTGATTGTGTTGCCAATGCTGTTCGGCTGCCGTACGGAAACGGCGCATTCCGCGTCGGGCTTTGCCTGTGATACGATCGTAACGATTACTGCGTACGCTCCGCAGAAAACGGTTGAGGCTGCGATGCGCGTTTGTTTGGATTATGAGTCCGTTCTGAGCAGAACGATCGAGGGAAGCGACGTCTGGCGGCTGAATCACGCATACGGGGAACCGGTTGAAGTGAATCCGGAAACGGTCGAACTTTTGCGGCTTGCGATCGAGATCGGCGAGTTGAGCGGAGGAGCGTTTGACGTGACGATCGCACCGGCTTCGGAACTGTGGATTTTTACTGCCGATGAACCGTCGCTTCCGGATCCGGACACGCTGAAAAACGCAGTTATGCGCGTAGACTACCGGAACATCGCGATCGAAGGAAATACGGTGACGCTGAATAATAACGCGCAAATCGACCTCGGCGGGATCGCAAAAGGGTATATTGCGGACCGTGTGGCGGCGTATCTTCGCGAAGCCGGCGTCGCGTCCGCCTGCATCAATATGGGCGGCAACATCGTAACGATCGGAAAGAAGCCGGACGGCAGCGAATGGACGATCGGCGTTCGCGATCCGAACGGCACGGCGGAACAGAGCGAAGAGGTCCTTTCCCTTGCAGATGCAGCGGTTGTAACCAGCGGCAATTATGAACGCTTCTTTGAATTGGACGGCGTCCGTTATCATCATCTTCTCGACCCAAAAACCGGAATGCCGGTGCAAAACGGCATGGCGTCTGTAACGATCATAGGCACGCAATCGGCGCTGTGTGATGCGCTTTCCACCGCCTGCTTTGTTTTGGGAGAGCAGGGGAGCAGAGCGCTTTTGGATCGGTACGGGGTTCATGCGATCTTTCTCTACACAGACGGGACGCGTGCGGAATATCCCGCAAGATAAGGTTTTCCACAAGAAAAATCCTCCGGGGTCTGTCCGGCAAATGGGGACAGTTCAGCCCGGAGGATTGTTTCTTTTTGGTTCAACCGATCGGAGTGACGGACTCGATGCGGCGGGATCTTGCGTACAGGCTTCTGAGATGCGGCCGGAACTTCGCAACGAGCGTGCCCTGATTGCGGCCGCTGTACCCGTCGATGCGCGTGGAATGGATGACCGTACCGTCGCCGAGATAGAGCATGACGTGACCGACTTTGTTCCGCTTGTCATTAAGAAGAATCACGAGATCGCCGCGCTTCAAAGCGGAGAGGGATTCCTCGCTGTTGTCCGTAATGCCTGTGTCGGCAAACGTGACGCGCATTGCGGGACTCACAAGCTCGTCCACGTTTCCCCATGCGGTTGCGGTAAGGTCAAGCACAAGCTCCTTCGGGGCAGCGCGGCGGAGATCGTAGCAGCGAAACGCCCATGTGAGCAGGCCGGAGCAATCATAAGATTCGTCTCCGATGCGGCGAATGGAGTGATACGGCGTTCCGAGACGATCGTAAATAATTGAGATAATGCACTCGATAAAGTGTGCCCGTTCATCGACAACTGCGGGATAAATGCGCCGCGCGCAGTCGAACGTCAGAGAAATGACCGGATCGACTTCCGCTTCCGCGACGACGCCGTTGCGCACGGTCAGCATGCGTCCTTCGCCGAGGTAGAGGCCGCAGGAAGTCAGATCACCGGAGTATTTTCCGTGAATAACGACTTCCACGTTCGGGATGACGGGATCACCTTTTCCGTAGTCGTCCGAGAAGAAGAGCAGGTCGCCAGGCTCGATTTCATCAATGGATCCGACATACGCCCATTCGGTTTCGTTCCCGTTGCAGGTGACGAGGTCTCCCGCGCTGTTGAACAGCTTGAACGTCAGCGTGTTGTATACCGGCAAGACGTACAGATGCTTCGGATAGTACGTCTCATCTTCAAGCGGTTTCTGATAGAAGCGATAATATGCCTCGTTAAAATGGAGCCCTTCGGCACACAAAAGATTGTAAAGGAAGGTCGCCGTATCCGCATACGGTTTGCCGACAAACGCCTGCGCATCCGCGAGAAGCGCTTCGGTTGAAAACGTGCTTTCGGGCGCTTCGCAGGATTGATGCAGATACGTTTCAAAAACGTCTTCCGTAACGTACTGGATCTGTGAAAGCTGCACGTATCCGGATTTACCCTCGGTTGTGAGAACCGCGGCATAACCTCTGTCGGCATCAACGCCGATCACACGTACGACTTCGTAACCGGCGTGCGCGACGATATTTGCGTCAAGAATGCGCGCGGCATATACAAGCCCATGCGGACGAACGAGCACGGCGTACGGACTTTCGGGAGGAACCAGCTTCGTATCATGCGCGTTGCGCACGTCCAGATATCCCTCGGAATCCGCGCCGATCGCACGAACGTGATAATAGGTTTTGGTATCTTCAACGGTCCCGAGCACGATCCATTCATGCGTGTTCACACCTTCAATGCGTTCAAACGGCGCAAAGTATTTGCCTTCCGAACCGAGACGGTCAAGAATGGTCGGAGCGTTGCCCTTTGTGGAAACGGTTACAATGGTTTCCGTGTCCAAAGCAAGTTCCGTCCGCATTTGTTCCTGCAGATCCTCGCGGAACGGAATGGGCGTCGGCGTGGGTTCAGGCGTGGGCGTCGGTTCCGGCGTCGGTTCCGGCGTCGGTGTCGGGAGCGGGGGAAGCGACACGGGCGCATCTGTGGCAACGGCGACGACAGGATCTTCGTGAATCGTCATATCCGGTGTGGAGGTGGCTTCGGACTGTTCCGCTGTGACGCTCTCCGACTCTGCGCCGCAGGCGACGAATATCATCAATATGAATAACAAAAAAACGAACAATACATATTTCTTCATGTTTCGTAGTTTACCTTTGAATAAGTCAATTGTCAATCGCGGAGATGTAAATTCTTCCGCAGCGCTTTACAAATCCGTTTCGTTTGTGTACAATACGGACACGGAGGGAGCAGTATGAAACAGGAACACATTGACCGCATCAACGAGCTTGCAAGGAGGGCGAAAGCGGATGGGCTCACACCGGAGGAGACGGAAGAGCGCGACCGCTTGAGAAAGGCGTATATCGCCGATTTTCGAAAATCCCTCGAAGCGCATCTCGAGAACACCTACGTCGTAGACGCGAAGGGCAATAAGACCAAGCTTCAGAAGAAACGCTGAAACCGCGTTTCTTTTTTTATTCGTATCCGGAGAAAAGCAGATCCCCCGTATGGGAGGATCTGCCGAAACATTTTGAAAGCGTACCTTACCTACTATACGCAGCGTAATCATCGCCGCAAAGTATGAAAATGTGCGGCGCGACCGCACGCCTTCTTCTCAGAACTCGGGAGGGGGAACGAGATCGTCTCCGCGCAGCGCTGCCTCACGCGCACGGCGTTTCTGTTCGGCTGCTTCCGCATCCTTTTTCCGCTGTTCCTCAATCTGCGCTTTAATCTTGTTCTCGATTTCCTGGCAGACTTCGGGGTTGTCCTTCAGGAAAAGACGCGCGTTTTCGCGTCCCTGCGCCATGCGCATTTCGCCGTAGGAGAACCATGAGCCGGATTTGATGATGATGCGGCGGTCGATCGCCATATCAAGGATGCTGCCTTCCTTCGAGATGCCTTCGCCGTAAAGCATATCAAACTCCGCAACGCGGAACGGCGGCGCGACCTTGTTCTTGACGATCTTCACGCGCGTACGGGAGCCGACCGCGTCGTTGCCCGCTTTGAGCGTTTCGATGCGGCGCACGTCCATACGGATGGAGGCGTAGAATTTCAGCGCCTTGCCGCCCGTCGTCGTTTCGGGATTGCCGAACATGACGCCGACCTTTTCGCGGAGCTGATTGATAAAGATCACGACGGTATTGGTTTTTGCCACGCAGCCGGTGAGCTTGCGGAGAGCCTGCGACATCAGACGCGCCTGCAGACCCACGTGCGAATCGCCCATGTCGCCCTCAAGCTCCGCCTTCGGAACGAGCGCCGCAACAGAGTCAATGACGATCACGTCGACGGCGCCGGACCGGGCAAGCGCTTCCGCAATGTCAAGCGCCTGTTCACCGGTGTCCGGCTGGGAAACGTACAGATCTTCGGTCTGTACACCGAGATGCTCCGCATAGACCGGGTCGAGTGCGTGCTCCGCGTCGATGAACGCAGCGGTGCCGCCCATCTTTTGCGCCTGCGCAACGATGTGCAGCGCAATGGTCGTCTTACCGGAGGATTCCGGTCCGAAGATCTCAACCACACGGCCGCGCGGAACGCCGCCCACACCAAGCGCGATATCCAGATCAAGGCAGCCGGTCGGGATCACGGAGACCGGAACGCGAGACGCGTCGCCAAGCTTCATAATCGCGCCCTTGCCGAAGCTTTTTTCGATCTGACTCAATGCAATTTCCAATGCTTTTTCTTTTTCCAACATTTCGTGTTCCTCACTTTCCGATCTTGCGTGTTTATTGTATTATAGCACCTGTCCGTTATTTCGTACAGATATTTCTTCTTAAAAGATCGAGCGCGTTAAGCGTCGCCGTGTGGCGGATGCGGTCGCGGTCGCCGAACAGGTTCAGACGCTTCACGATCGTTCCTTCCTCACTTGCAAGCGCGATAAAGACCGTGCCCGTGGGCTTGCCGGGCTCGCCGCCGTCCGGTCCCGCATAGCCGGTTGTGGACAGCGCATAATCGGCGTTTGCCGCTTTTCTTGCGCCTTCGGCCATCTCACGCGCGCATTCCTCGGAGACTGCGCCGACTGTGTCGAGCGTTTCTTTTCTCACACCGAGACGGCGCATTTTCGCATCGTTTGAATAGGTTACGTCGCCTTCGATGAAGTATGCGGAGCTGCCGGGCCAGTCGATGAATGCGTCTGCGAGCCTGCCGCCGGTACAGCTTTCGGCAACTGCAAGCGTCTTTCCGCTTTCAATCATTGCGTAATGGCAGACTTCGGAAAGCTCGCGTCCGTTCGTATCATAAACAACGTCGCCGATTGTTGCTCTGATCTGATCGATCATCGGAGCGACAAGCGCTTCGCCCTCTGCTTCGTCTGTGCAGCGCGCGGTTACGCGCAGCGTGACCTCGCCGGTCTTGGCATACGGCGCGATCGTCGGATTCGTCTGATGCTTGATCAGGTCGTCGAGCCGGTACGTCACGTCCGACTCGCCCATCCCGAAAATGCGGATTTCGCGCGAATAGAGACGGTGACCGCTCTTTTCGAGCAGGTAGGGGAGGACGTAATCGAGAAACATCGGTCTCAGCTCGCGCGGCGGTCCGGGCATCAGGATCGCAGCTTTTCCGCCCGCCTCCATGATGCAGCCCGGCGCGGTGCCGTTCGGGTTCTTCAGAATAATTGCATCATGCGGAAACATCGCCTGCTTTTTATTGTTCGGCGCGACGGTACGTCCTTTTGATTCGAAGTAGGAAAGGATCTTTTTCCATTCGTCCTCAAAGAGCACGAGATCCTTGCCCATCGCTTTTGCGACAGTCTCTTTGGTAAGGTCGTCGTCGGTCGGCCCGAGCCCGCCGGACAGCAGCACGACGTCGGCGCGGGAAAGCGCGGTGTTCACGACTTCGGTCAGTCGTTTCGGGTTGTCGCCGACGACGATCTGATGATACATATCGATGCCGGAAGGCGCAAGCTCCTTCGCAATAAAATGCGCGTTCGTGTTCAGGATCTGGCCCATCAGCAGCTCGGTCCCGACACAGATCAGTTCAGCAATCATGCAGATTCAAAGCTCCTTTGTTTTTCACGATATATTCGACTGCGGACACGACCGACAGCGCGAGCGCGACGTATACGAGCGCTTCGATCAGGTACCGCAAGGGTTTCAGATAACAGAATGGGAATTCATCGTAGAGCAGCAGCGCAATGACGATGATATCCTGAAACGTCGTTTTCCATTTACCGAGCTTGCCGGCGGCGATCACGACGCCCTTAGACGCGGCGATCTGCCGTACGCCGGAGATCAGAAACTCACGCGCGATAAAGACGATCGTGACGACCGGATGCAGAAGATACTTCTGGTGCGCTTCGTCCGCCGTGCAGGAAAGCATGACGAACGCGGCGACGATCAGCATCTTGTCCGCGATCGGATCCATCAGCTTGCCGAAGTCGGTTACGAGGTTGTGCTTGCGCGCATACTTGCCGTCCATGATGTCTGTGATCGCGGCAGCGAGGAAAATCATCGACGCAACCCAATGGCTGTACGGCGCAAAGTCCGGCCAAAGGGGGGCCAGAAGCAGCGCAAGAATAAAGAGCGGAATCAGTAAAATGCGAAGGATTGTCAGCTTGTTTGCAAGGTTCATAAGCACTCTCCGATCATATCGTATGGGTCTGCGCCGGTAAGACGCACATTGATATACTGTCCGGGCTCATGCCGGTAGTCCGGCGCAACGCACACCTGGCCGTCCGCATCCGGCGCTTCGCGAATCGTTCTGCCGTACGTGCCGTCCATACCGGTCTCTTCGATGAGCATGGTAAGCTCGCGCCCGATCCAGTGTTCGTTGCGCTCCTTTGAAATCGTCTGCTGCTGCTCCATTAGCGCGGAGAGCCGCGCTTCCTTGACCCCGTCCGAGATCTGATCCGGCATCGTTTCCGCCGCGGTCCCCTCTTCGGGAGAAAACGCGAACGCGCCGACACGGTCGAACGGGTAATCGCGCAAAAACTGCATGAGCTCTTCAAACTGCGCGTCCGTTTCGCCGGGAAAGCCGACCATCATCGTGGTGCGCAGCGTGAAATCCGGATAGTGTTTGCGGATATGGTCGAGCACCCGCATGATATGCGCCTTGCTGCCGCGCCGGTGCATGCGCTTCAGCAGATCGTCATTACAATGCTGCAGCGGCATGTCGAGATACGGAACGAGCTTTTGCCCTTGCGCAAGCGTGTCCAAAAGTTCCGGCGTGACTGTATCGGGGTAGGTATACAAAAGCCGGATCCACTTAAGACCGTCGATACGATCGAGCTCTTTCAAAAGCGGAATCAGCCGCGGCTCGCCGTACAGATCCTTTCCATAGCCGGAGGTATCCTGCGCGATGACCGAAAGCTCTGTCACGCCCATGCCGGCAAGCGCTTTGGCCTCGTCGACAAGCTGTTCGATCGGCGTACTTATAAGATTTCCGCGGATCAGAGGGATCGCGCAGTAGGCGCATCGGTTGTTGCAGCCGTCGCCGATCCGAAGATACGCGCGATAGGGCGGGGTAACAAGCAGACGCTCGGGCGTGATGACGGGTGAGCAGGGGAGATCAAGCTTTTCCGCAATCAGCTTCGGGAGTTTTTCGTACTCGCGCACGCCGAGGAAGATATCGACCTCCGGCATTTCCGATATGAGCTCGCCGCGATAGCGCTCGGAAAGGCAGCCGGTGACGACAAGCAGTCTGCATCGTCCGGTTTCCTTGTACTGCGCCATCTCGAAGATCGCGTCAATGGATTCCTCCTTGGCGGGCGTGATGAACCCGCAGGTATTAACGATGAGAATATCCGCGTTTTCCGGTTCGCCGGTAAACGTATATCCCGCGGACTTCAGATAGCCCAGCATCGTCTGCGTATCGACCTGATTCTTGGCGCAGCCGAGGGAGATCACACCAACGTTCATGCGTCCGTATCCTCCGTAAAGTCGCTTTCGTCCGGCTCGACAGGTTCGGGGGCGCCGCCGGCCGCGCCGCCGAACACACGGTTGTACTCCGCCTGTGTGATCAGAACCTGTCTCGGCTTGCTGCCGTCGAATGCGGAGACGTATTTTTTCTGTTCCATCATATCGACCAGCCGTGCCGCGCGCGCATAGCCGACGCGCAGCCGTCTCTGAATCATGGAAATAGAGGCCTGTCCGTTTTCCATAACGACGCGAACGGCTTCGCCCAAAAGATCGTCCTCCTGCTTGCCTTCGCCGAAGACACCGCCCTGCGCGCCGCCCTTGGCTTCATCGTTGATTTCGGAAAGCACGTCTTCGGAGAACTTCGTGTCGGTCTTCTTGAAACCGGACATGACGCGCTCGACTTCTTCATCGGAAACGTACGCGCATTGGAGACGCGTGGGTTTGCCGGCGCCGTTCGGATGGAACAGCATATCGCCGCGGCCGAGAAGCTTCTCCGCGCCGGTCGCGTCGAGAATGATGCGCGAGTCGATCGCGGAGCTGACCGCGAACGCGCAGCGCGACGGGATGTTCGCCTTGATGAGACCGGTGATGATGTCGGCGCTCGGACGCTGTGTCGCAACGATCAGATGAATGCCCGCCGCGCGGCCGAGCTGCGCAATGCGGCAGATCGAATCTTCGACGTCGTCGGGCGCGACCATCATCAGGTCGGCGAGCTCGTCGATGATGATGACCAGCTTCGGGATCTTCTTTTTCGGATCCTCCATCAGCGAATTGTAGCGGGCGAGCTCGCGCGCGCCGACTTCGGTGAATTTCTTGTAGCGCATGGTCATTTCGTTGACCGCCCAGCGAAGCGCGCTTGCCGCCTTCTTCGGCTCGGTCACGACCGGGATCAGAAGGTGGGGAAGCGTGCCGAAGACCGAAAGCTCAACCATCTTCGGGTCGACCAGAATGAGCTGCAGATCCTGCGGCGAGGACTTATAGATCATCGAAATGATCAGGTCGTTGATGCAGACGGACTTGCCGGATCCGGTGGAGCCCGCGATCAGCATATGCGGCATCTTGCCGAGATCGGCGACGATGATCTTGCCGGCAATATCCTTGCCGAGCGCCATCGTGACAGGCGATTTTGCGTTCATGAATTCGGGACTGTCGATGATGTCGCGCAAAAGTACGGTCGCGGCGTCCTTGTTCGGGACTTCGATGCCGACGGCGGCCTTTCCCGGAATCGGCGCTTCGATGCGTACGCGCGGCGCGGCCAAAGCGAGAGCGATATCATTACTCAGCGTCGTAATACGGTTTACACGTACGCCTGGAGCGGGTTGCAGTTCGTAGCGCGTTACAACTGGTCCGACGGAAATATTGATGACCTTTGCGGAAATGTTGAAGCTTGCCAGCGTTTCTTCAAGCAAATGCGCGATCGCGGTCGGGTTTTCCGCGCTCTTTGCAAACGTCTCGCGCGGCTTGTTGAGACAGTCGATGGACGGCGGCTCGTAAGCGGGAGCTGCAGGCGCGGGCGGAACGACGAGCGCTATATCCTCCGCGTCGTTTTCCTCAACCGGCGCGGGCTTGTTCGCAGTCTTTTCAACGGGCTTTTCCGCCTCTTTTTTCGGTGATTCCGGAACGAGCGTTTCCGCAAGATCGGAGAAGGACGGCGCCTTGGCAGGCTTTTTCTTTGCCGGAGCAGGCGTGATCACAAGCTCATCCTCTTCGTCGGCGGACAGCAGCTCGTCGCTCTTTTTGGCGAGTCTGCCGGTGCTCGGCATCAGATCGAAATCGACCGGCGTACCGGATTTGGAGGTTCGCTTGCGAACGGGTGTTTCCGGCTCGGCTTCGGGCACGTCAAACAGCTCGTCAAACGGGATTTCGCGCGGCTTTTTGCGTTCCGCGGACTTCTTGCGCGCGGGAGCGGGCTTGCTCTCCTCGATCGTGGTCGAAAAGTCTTTTTTCCACGGCTTACGTGCGGGCGCGCTCTCGTATTCGTCGTCGTAATCCTCGGTCAGAGATTGCTCGTGCTCGGCGATTTTTTCGCGAATTTTTGAGCCGAACGCGTCGGTATACGCCTTGATGGAGATGCCGGTGCAGAGCAGGACCGAAATCAGAAACCCGGCGATGATAACGATCCAGCACAGCGGTTCGCGCCCGATCCAATACAGGAGCGCAGGCAGCATCATGCCGTACACGCCGCCGCCGCTGCCGCTGCCGTTCTGAATCGCAATGCCTTCATTCCAGGCACGCGGGAACTGCTGAAAGTAGCTTCCGCCGTGCGCAAGCGCCTCCAGCTGCGCCTTGCCGGTGATCAGATGAATTGCGCAGAGAATGAACCAGACCGCAAGCAGACCTGTAATCAGCGTGCCGCGCGCGGGCTTTTTTCTGCCGCCGACGATCAGATAGATCCCGACAATGATGAACAAAATGGGTGTGGCATAGGCGAAGTAACCGTGCATGCCGAGCAGGTATGCGGAAATGATATTGCGGAGCCAGTCGTCGGAACCGGTATCGGGTCCGCTGTAGAGGTAAACCGCAAACAGCGCGCCGATGGCGAGCAGGATAATGCCGGCAATTTCAACGCCGGCATGAGCGGCGCGTTTTTCCGGAACTTTCCTGCCGGCAGCCTTTGCGCCGCCTTTCGCGGACGCGGCCCGGGTTGCGACTCCTTTCTTAGCCGGCGTTTTCTTTTTTGCTGTCGATTTATTTGCCATGGATGATCCTCCGATAATCTATGATTCAACTATTGTATTATACTCCGAAACGACCGCCGGCGCAAGCATAAAAAAGAACGGCTTGTTCTATGCGAAATAAAGTGGTAAGATGTCGGAAACGAACGCGTGGAGGAAACGGAAAGATGCAGCTGAAGCTTTTGATCTGGGACTGGAACGGAACGATTTTGAACGATGCGGGGCTGTGCCTTGCGCTCGAAAACGAGCTGCTCCGTGAGCGCAATATGCCCGAGATTACGCAGAAATGGTATCTTGCGCATTTCTCGTTTCCAATCCGTACGTACTATGAGAAGATGGGATATACGTTCGAAACGGAAAGCTTTGAAGCGGTTTCGGAGACGTTTATGAAGCGCTACCGCGCGCGCTATGCGGACTGTCCGCTGCGCGAGGGGGTGGTCGACGTGCTGAAAGCGATCGGCGCACGCGGTTTGAAACAAACACTGCTTTCGCTGACGCAGCAGGACGACCTGATCGAACAGGCGACACGTCTCGGCGTTGCGCCGCTGTTTTCGGAAATCCTCGGGAACGTCGACATTCTCGGCCATTCAAAGGTCGAACGCGCGAAAACGTATATCATGCAGAACGGAATCGACCCCAAAGACGCTTTGTTTATCGGCGATACCGATCACGACGTCGAAGTTGCGAACGCGGTCGGATGCCGCTGCGCGCTGCTGGAGGGCGGCCATCAGGCAAAGGATGTTCTGCTCCGCTGCGGCGTTCCGGTTTACGACTCTGCGAAGGCGCTGTTTGGCGCATTGTTCGACTGATATGGCGGATTCGTTTTTTCAAAGAGTCTATTCGATTGTGGCGATGATTCCGTACGGCAGGGTGGTCAGTTACGGCGATATCGCAAGAGCGATCGGATATCCGCGCCGCGCGCGATTTGTCGGCTTTGCGATGCGGGCGTGTCCCGACGGGCTTCCGTGGCACCGCGTAGTAATGGCGGACGGCTCAATCGCGGGCGGGGACTTTGCGCCGGTCCGTGAAATGCTTTTGAAGCAGGAGGGCGTTCCGTTTCTGCCTGACGGCAGAGTAGACATAAAGAAATGCCGCGCGTCGATCCCGTACGGCGCATAAGCGGATTGGGCCGCCGGACGATTCCGACGGCTTTTTTTTGCCGCGGCCGCAGATCGTGAAATCCTTGTGAAGTCATTGCAACGGAGGGAAAACTGTGGTATATTGTTCCTATCATACAAAAGGACGGATGTTATGAAACAAACAACGATCGGCGGACAGGCGGTAATCGAGGGCGTAATGATGCGTTCCGAAAAGGGGACGGCACTGGTTGTGCGCCGCAGCGACGGCTCGCTCGCAAAGGAATTTCATCATAAACGGACACGCTATAAAAAAGGCTCGTTCCCGACCTGGCCGGTCGTGCGCGGCGTATACGCGTTTTTTCAATCGCTTTCCGACGGCATGAGCATTACGACCCGGGCAGCGGAAATGCTCGGCGAGGAAGAGGAGGAGCCCACAAAGTTCGAAAAGTGGCTTGCGAAGCGCTTCAATAAATCTGCGATGGACGTCGTGAAATGGGTCGCGATTGCGCTTGCGACCGTGCTCGCGATCGGGCTGTTTTTCCTGCTTCCGATCGGCGTCGTCTCCCTTCTCGAACTGATCGTCGGCAGCACGATGAACGCGGCTCTGAGCGCCGTCGTGCAGGGGCTTGTTCGCCTTGTGATCTTCCTTCTGTACATTTACGGAATCTCGAAGATCAAGGATATCAAGCGTGTGTTCATGTATCACGGCGCGGAGCACAAAACGATCGCGTGCTACGAAGCCGAGCTTCCGATGACGCCGGAGAATGCGGCAAAATGCACGCGCCTGCACCCGCGATGCGGAACGAATTATCTGTTCCTGACGATGGCGGTCTCGATTGTCGTCACGACCGTTGTTTCTGCGCTTTGCACGCTGATTCCCGGCTTTTCCGCATGGCATGACGCAAGCGGGCTGAACAGTTTTCTGTTTCGGATTGCGCGAATCGTTCTGATCCTGCCGATCGCCGGGATCTCCTATGAGGTGCTTAAAGCCGCTGCAAGACGCAACAATCTCATTTGCCGTATTGTGCGCGCCCCGGGACTTGCGCTGCAGCATCTGACGACCAAGGAGCCGACCGAGGATATGCTTGAGGTTGCGATTGCCTCGTTTGAGCTTGCGCTGCACCCGCCGAAGGGCGATCTGGAATTCGATGAAAAGGCGTGCGCGCAAAAGACGGACGCCGTGCAGGAAACGGAAGAACCGCCTGCGCCCGGGCGAACGGAGCAGGATGCGGAAAAGGAAGCGAACGCATGATCGTTCGCAGAGCGGAACAGGAAATTGCGGCGCTTCTGGAACCGGTGGCCGGTGAGGATGCAAGGTTGGAAGCGTCGTTTTTGCTGCGCGCAAGCGGGTTCCATTCGCCGTACCAGATTGTATCCGAGACCGACGCGAAGGCGCTTAAACCATTGATTGAACGAAGGCTTAAGGGGGAACCCTTACAGTACGTGCTCGGCGAATGGGAGTTTTACGGTCTGCCGTTCTACGTGGATCCGACGGTGCTGATCCCCCGTCCGGATACCGAGCGGCTCGTGGAGATCGCGCTTCCGCTGCTTGCGGATGGACAAAAGAGAGTGCTCGATTTGTGCTGCGGCAGCGGATGCATCGGAATTGCGCTTGCGGCCTGCGGCGGCGCGGACGTAACGGCGGCGGATATCAGCGCGGATGCGCTTTCGATGACGGAACGCAACGCGCATCGCAACGGCGTTTCCGTTAAGACCGTGCAGAGCGATCTGTTCGACGGCGTGGAGGGAACGTTCGATCTGATCGTTTCCAATCCGCCGTACCTCAGCCGGGACGAAATGGACGCGCTTGACAAGAGCCTGCGCTATGAGCCCGCGCTCGCGCTGTCCGGCGGAGAGGACGGGCTGGATTTTTACCGGCGGATTTCGGCCCGGTATCGGGAGTTTTTGGCACCCGGCGGCACGCTGCTTCTGGAAATCGGCATGACGCAGAGTGACGCCGTTTCCGCATTGTTTGAGAACAGCGAATGTATCTGTGATTACGGAGGAAGACCGCGCGTGATCGCGGTAAAGCACAATGATCGAGAAGCTGAAGAAGTGTAAAGAGCGATATGAAGCGCTGACCGAAGCGCTTTCCAGACCGGACGCGGCAAACGATCGCGAATCGTTTACTGCGCTATCCCGCGAACATGCGGATCTTTCGGAAATCGTCGCGGCGTTCGACCGGTACCAAAAGACGGAACAGGAGCGCGGCGACTGCCTTGCGCTGCTTTCGGAGCATCCGGACGCGGAGATGAAGGCGCTCGCCGAAGAAGAGCTTGCAGCGCTTGAAGTATCGCTTGCCGAACAGGAAAACGAGCTTAAAACGCTCCTTTTGCCGAAGGATGAGAACGACGACCGCGGCGTCATTCTGGAGATCCGCGCAGGTACGGGCGGCGAGGAAGCGTCGCTGTTCGGCGCCGATCTTCTGCGCATGTATCTGCGCTATGCGGAGCGGCACGGGTATAAAACCGAGACGCTCTCCGAGAATACGACCGAGCTCGGCGGCGTGAAGGAAATTATTCTGTCCGTATCGGGCAAGCGCGGCGCGTACGCAAGGCTGAAGTTCGAAGGCGGGGTACACCGCGTGCAGCGTGTGCCGGAAACCGAATCGCAGGGACGCATTCACACGAGCGCGGCGACCGTTGCGGTGATGCCGGAGGTCGACGATATTCATATTGAGATCAAGGAATCCGATCTGCGCATCGACACATACCGTTCAAGCGGCGCCGGAGGACAGCACGTCAACAAAACGTCATCCGCGATCCGCATCACGCATTTGCCGACCGGAATCGTCGTCGCGTGTCAGAACGAGCGCAGCCAGCTTCAGAATAAGGAACAGGCAATGCGGCTTTTGAAAAGCCGGCTTTATGAGCATTTTGCGTCACAGCAGCACGCGGAGCTTGCCAATCAGAAAAAGAGCATGGTGGGAAGCGGCGACAGAAGCGAGCGCATTCGCACCTATAACTTCCCGCAGAGCCGCGTGACCGATCACCGGATCGGGCTCACGCTGTATAAGCTCGAGCAATTTCTGGACGGCGATATGGACGAGATGATCGACGCGCTGACGGTCGCGGAACGCGCGTCAAAACTTTCCGGGGAGGCGGATGCATGAAAACGGAAGTGATCTCTGCCGAGCGCAGGGAAGAAGCGGGCACGCAGATGGGAGCGGAGCTGATCCAAAGCGGACAGCTTGTCGCGTTTCCGACGGAAACCGTATACGGGCTCGGCGCAAACGGGCTGGACGGCGAGGCTGTCAACCGCATTTTCGAGGCGAAAGGCCGTCCCAATGATAACCCGCTGATTCTGCATATCGCCAAAAAGAGCGACGTGAAGCTTTTGTGGGCGCACGTGCCGAAGATTGCCAACACGCTGATGGATACGTTTTGGCCCGGACCTTTGACGCTGATCTTCAATAAGGCGGACGAGGTCCCTTATGAGGTTACCGCGGGACTTGAGACGGTCGCGGTACGTATGCCGTCGGACAAAACCGCGCGCATGCTGATTCAGAAGGCCGGCGTTCCGATTGCCGCACCGAGCGCAAACCGTTCGGGAAGACCGAGCCCCACGACCGCACAGCACGTTCTTGCGGACATGGACGGGCGTATTCCGCTGATCTTAGACGGCGGCCCGTGCAAATACGGCGTGGAATCGACCGTGCTGTCTCTGGTCGGCGAACCGACGATTCTGCGGCCCGGCGCGGTCACGCGTGAAATGCTTGAAGCGGTTATCGGGCCGGTGCGCCTTGCCCCGAGTATTCTGAATCCGCTCGGCGAGGGCGAGGTCGCGGCATCGCCCGGCATGAAGTACAAGCACTATGCGCCGGACGCGGAGGTGCACGTGGTCGAGGGGGAACCGAGACCTGTTTCAAAGCGCATCCGCGCGTTGTATTACGCGTTCGAAAGCGAAGGAAAGACCGTTGCGATCCTCGGTACGGAGCAGACGATGGCAAGCTACCGGAACCTCAGCGCGTACTCTTTGGGCGATCGGGAGGAGCCGGAAACGCTGTGCGCGAATCTTTTTTCGCTTTTGCGCGACGTCGGCGCTTCCTGCGACGTGATCCTTGCCGAGGGCGTCGACACGGCGAACACCGGCCTTGCGTTCATGAACCGCCTTTTGCGCGCAGCAGGCTTCTCGCGGGAAACGGTATCGTGACGAGACAAACGAAAAAGTTCAAATCGCCTCTGTACAAACTGGTATAAATTTGATATAATACTTTGGAATGATCGGGGGGGAAAAACGCATATGAAACTGTCTATCGGATCAGACCACGGCGGTTTTGCTTATAAGGAAGCCATTAAGGAACATCTCATTTCGCAGGGTCATGAAGTAATCGACTGCGGCTGCTTCGGCGTTGAAAGCGTCGACTATCCGGAATTCGGAATCCGAGCGGCGGAGCTTGTGCGCGACGGCGTCGCCGAACGCGGCATCGTCATCTGCACCACCGGTATCGGCATGTCCATCGCGGCAAATAAGGTCCGTGGGATCCGCTGCGCGCTTTGCGGAGATCTCAAGTCCGCGGAAATGACCAGAAGACATAACGATTCAAATGTATTGGCAATGGGAGCGGGAATCATTCCGCTCTCTTTGGCATTGGAAATTACCGACGTTTGGCTTTCGACCGAATTCGAGGGCGGAAGACACGCAAGAAGAATCGGAATCATTACCGCTTATGAAGCGGAGAAGGAGCAAGCATGAAAGTAACTGTTATTGATCATCCATTGGTGCAGCATAAACTGGCCAGACTGCGCGACAAGAACACGAGCAACAAAGAATTCCGAGAGCTCGTCAGCGAGCTTGCGATGCTGATGTGCTATGAGGTCACGCGCGATCTGCCGCTTGTCGATGCGGAAATCGAAACACCGATCTGCAAGAGCACGTTCAAGGTGCTTGCGAACGAAAAGATCGCGATCGTTCCGATTCTGAGAGCCGGGCTCGGTATGGCGGACGGCATGATGAACATGATCCCGAATGCGAAGATGGGGCATATCGGCATGTATCGCAACGAAGATACGTTAAAGCCCACGAGCTACTACTGCAAGCTTCCGTACGACATTGAAGAACGCGACGCAATCCTCGTCGATCCGATGCTGGCAACCGGCAATTCCGCGATCGAGGGCATCCGCGTTCTCAAAGAGGCCGGAGCAAAGAGCATTCGCCTCGTCAATCTGATCGCTGCGCCCGAGGGCATCAAAGCAGTCGAAGAAGTGTACGGCGACGTGGATCTTTACGTAGCCTGTGTTGATCAGAAACTGAATGAACACGGGTATATCGTCCCGGGTTTAGGCGATGCGGGCGATCGGCTGTTCGGCACCAAATAATCGGAACGGAGAAATCGTATGACGAGTATCATGGAACGGATCGCCGAGGCGGAAGCCCAAGCCGACGCGATTCTCGAGGACGCAAACCGTACGGCGAGAGAGACCGTCGCAAAGGCGAAGACCGATGCGGAAGAGACGATCGCAGCCGCGGTTGAACAGGAACGCGCGGCGACGGCACAATCGCTTGTGAAGGCTCAGTCCGACGGCGAGGCGGTTGCTGCGGACGTGACCGCGAAAGCGAAGGCCGAAACCGAAGCGCTCATCAAAGATGCGGAACGGAACGTTCCCGAAGCGATCGCATACTTGATGGAAAGGATTGAAAAAACGGTATGATCGTCCCAATGAAGCGGCTGTCACTGGTTGCGCTGAAATCGGATCAGGAAGCGATTCTGAACGCGCTGCAGGACGCCGGAACGGTTGAGATCATCAAGCTTGCCGACGGCGACGCACCGGACGGAGAGGCGGAAGCGGTTAACGCGCGCATTCAAAGACTTGCCGAATCCATCAGCGCCGTCAAGCCGTACGCGAAAAAGGCGGGCTTTTTAAGCCCGCAAAAACGCGAGATGACGCTTTCCGGCATGCGCCAGTACGTTCCGAAAGCCGAACAGACGACCGGTGAAATTGAGGAGCTTCTGCACGAGCAGACAAGACTTCTCTCGGAACGCGAGAAGGCGGAGTCGACGCGTGCCGCGCTTGAGCCGTGGACGGGGTTGACCGTTCCGATGGCATCCGTGAAGAATACAGCGCGCGTGCATTATTTCGTCGGTCTTTGCGCGTCCAAGGACGTGCAGCGCATTCATGAGCAGGGATATCTCGAAGCTGAGTTTTTGAGAGAGAGCGCGACGGTTCCGACAATCCTCGCCTGCAGGGAAGAGGACGCACGCGTCGCGCAGACCTTTCTGAAGACGATCGACTGGCAGGATTACGTGTTCCCGAAACTTCAGGGAACCCCGCGGGAAGCGATCGAAAAGCTCAATTGCCAAATCAAAGAGATCGACGAGGCGTATGCCGACGCGCAGAAAAAGCTTGAAGCACACGGTGAAACGATCGAGACGCTGCAAAACGCTTTGGATGCGGAAACGATCGATGCGGACCGTCTGAACGCGAAGAGCGATCTTGCATATACGGCGAGCGCGTTCGTGCTGGACGGTTGGGTTCGGGAGGACGAGGTCGAAAAGACCGAAAAGACGATTTCCGGCGTGACCGACGCGTACAGCTTTGAAACGCGCGATCCGGTCGAGGGCGAGGAACCGCCGTCCGTCGTGAAGAACATCAAGTTCGTAAAGCCGTTCGAGGAAGTGCAGACGCTGTATTCCCGCCCGGCGTACGGCACGATCGACGGCACGCCGTATATGACGCCGTTCTACATCCTTCTGTTCGGTCTGATGCTTTCGGATACCGGCTACGGCATCCTGCTGATGCTCGGCTCATGGCTCTACGTCAAAAAGAAAAAGCCGACCGGCATGAGCGCGGGCATCGCGCGCGTGCTGTTCTGGGGCGGGCTTTCCACGATCGTGTGGGGTATTCTCACCGGCTCGTTCTTCGGCATTACGCGCACCGACACCTCCGGTGGCGTGTTCACGGCCATCGGTCAGTTCTTCAACCGCATCGGGATCTTCCCGGCGTGGATCGACCCGATGCAGAACTCCATGGCGATGCTCGGTTTGTGCTTCGGACTCGGCATTCTGCACATCACCGCAGGTTACATCGTCGGCGCGATCGACAGGTTCGGCAAGGGCGATTGGAAGGGAGCGATTTTCGATCAGATCTCCTGGGTGCTGATCACGCTCGGTTTGGTCATCGGATTCCTTCCGGCGATCACGAGCATGGCAGGCACGCCGATCAATCTGCCCGGTGCCGTCACGACGCCCGCTTTGATCGCGGCAGCCGTCGGCGCCGCGATGGTCGTTCTGTTCAAGGGACGCGAGAAGAAGAACCCGATTTCACGGATCACGAGCGGTCTCGGCGGCTTGTATGACATCACGGGCGTGCTTTCCGACATTCTGTCCTATGCGCGACTGTTCGCGCTCGGCATTGCGACCGGTGTTATCGGGCAGGTGTTCAACATGCTCAGCAACATGCTGACCGGCTCGCCGAACATCGTTCTGCGTATTGTCGGCGCCGTGATGTGCATCGTGCTCGTCATCGCGCTGCATACCTTCAACGTCGCGATCAACGCGCTCGGCGCTTTCGTGCACTGCGCGAGACTGCAGTACGTTGAATTCTACGGGAAGTTCTACGAATCAGGCGGGAAGGAATTCCGACCGCTTTCATATAACACCAAACACGTACAGGTAACCAAATAAATCTATAAAGGAAAAGGAGAAACTAACAACATGAATTGGGGTGCAATTTGGGCGACCGCCGGTGCGGTCATCGCAGCATTATTGGCAGGTATCGGTTCCGCGATCGGCGTCGGCATCACGGGTCAGGCGTCTGCGGGCGTCGTCTCCGAGAATCCGGATCTTTCCGGTAAGTGCCTGCTTCTGCAGCTCCTTCCCGGTACGCAGGGCATTTACGGCCTGCTGATCGCGGTCGTTATCGCGCTGCAGTCCGGTCTGATGAGCGGCGATGTTTCCGCGCTGACGACTACGAACGGTCTCCGCTATCTGCTGGCGGGTCTTCCCATCGCATTCGGCGGCCTGCTGTCCGCGATCTATCAGGGCAAGGTTGCAGTCGCCGGCATCAACATGGTTGCAAAGAAACCCACCGAAAGCGGTAAGGGCATGGTTATGGCGATCATGGTTGAGACCTACGCCGTTCTTTCTCTGCTCATTTCCTTCCTGCTCGTTATCGGCATCAAATAAGAAGCGAGGCACGGTATGGGAAACGAGAATGCAGCAAACCTCATCGACAGGATCTTGGCGGACGCGAAGAACGCGGCCGATAAAGCGCTTGCCGACGCAGAGGCATCCTGCCTTAGCATCCGTGCATCCCGGGACGCAGAGATCGAAAAGAGAGCCGAACAGTTCCGAAAGGAACGCGAGCAGCAGATCAACGTCATTAAAAACGGCTGCCGTACGCGTGCTGAGCTGGACGGAAGGAAGGATACGCTTCGCGCAAAGCGTGCGCTGCTTGACGGCGTTTTTGCCGACGCGTATGCAAAGATGCTCACGCTGTCTTCGGACAAGCGCACAGCTCTGTTCCTGTCAATTCTGAAGAAGGAAGCAAAAGCGAACGATACCGTTGCGCCGGCAAAGGCGGATCGGGACGCGATTGCTAAAGCGATCTCGGACCTTCCGTTTTCCGTAAAGCTATCCTCGCAGGATGCGGATGCGGAAGCGGGCTTCGTTCTCTTCGGAGACGGATATGAGAAAGACTGCTCGATGAAGGCGATCTTAAGAGAGCTTCGCGACGCTGAGGAAACGAACGTCGCAAAGATTCTATTTCGGTAAGAGAGGAGAAGGCTTATGCCGCAACCGAGTTACGCATACGCATGTGCGAGACTGTCCGCGCTGAATAAGCGGCTCATTGAACCGCAGACGATCCAGCGTATGCTGGACGGCTCCGCTTCGGATGCGATGCGCGCATTGTCCGACGTTCGCTACGGCAATCTTTCCGATGCGACGGAAGCGGATACGGAGCGTATGATCGAACGGGAAATGACCGACGCGATGCAGGAAGTCAAAGAGCTTTCTCCCGCACCCGCGATCACGGATCTGTTTCTCCTGCGCGCGGATGTGCAGAACCTCAAGGTGCTGTTAAAGTCGCGGCTTCTGAATCAGAGCGAAGCGGCGTTCACGCCGGGCGGGCTTTTCGATCGCGAGACGCTGACCGCCATGGTCAAGGACAGGCAATACGCCGCGCTCCCCAAGACACTCTGCGATGCAATGATTGCGCTTGAGAAGCGTCTCGAGATCCGCGTTGAGCCGCAGACCATTTCAATCGCGCTGGACCGCGCGTATCTTGCGCATGCGTTGAAGCAGTCCGAAAGGCACCCTGTCTTTTCGCAGTATTTCCGTTCACTGGCGGACTTTGACAACGTGCTGACTTTTTTGCGCCTCCGCGCCATGGGCGCGTCGATTGAGACGCTCGATGAGGTCATTCTGCCGGAGGGCGGCGTGAAGTATCGCGATTTGTATAATGCGTATGAGCTTTCCTTCGACTCGCTGAATAAAATACTCGGCGAGAGCGTATGTGCAGAAGCGCTGCTTTCCGGTCTCAACGCCATGCAGCGCACGGGCAATATCTCCGAGGTCGAAAAAGCGCGTGACAACTATCTCGTTTCGCTGCTTTCGGAACACAAATATGAGAGTGAAACGATTTACCCGATCGTCGGGTACTATCTTGCGAAGGAGCGCGAGGGCAGGGCGGTTCGCCTGATTATCACCGGTAAGCGCAACGGACTTCCTGACAGCGTAATTCGTGAAAGGCTGGTGAAGCTGTATGGCGAACGGTAAGTGTGCGGTCATCGGTGATCGCGATTCCATCTTGCTGTTCAAAGCGGTCGGGATTGAGGACTATGCCGTAACCGACGGCGAGCAGGCAAACAAAACGCTGCACCGCCTGGCACGGACCGGGTATGCGGTTGTCTACGTGACGGAAACGTATTATCCCGCATGTGAGGAAACGATCCGCGAATTTCAGAGCGAGCCGTATCCTGCGATCATTCCGATCCCGGATGCATCCGGCACGCAGGGGATCGGCATGCGCGCGATCAGGGAGAACGTCGAAAAGGCGGTCGGTTTGGATATTTTGAGCAATTCATAACAGGAGAAAGAGTATGCAAGGTACTATCGTTAAGGTTTCGGGGCCCTTGATCGTTGCGAGCGGCATGGCCGACGTGCAGATGTTCGACGTTGTCCGCGTCTCCAAGAAGCATCTGATCGGTGAGGTCATCGAATTGCGCGAGGATAAGGCTTCCATTCAGGTTTACGAGGAAACCGGCGGCATCGGCCCCGGCGAGCCGGTCTATTCGACGGGCGCGCCGCTTTCGGTCGAGCTTGCGCCGGGTCTCATCGAATCCATTTATGACGGCATTCAGCGTCCGCTGAATAAGATCCGCGAGCAGGCGGGCGACCGCATCACCCGCGGCATAACGGTCGATTCTCTCGACCATGAAAAGCTCTGGAAGTTCGTTCCCGCTGCAAAGGTCGGTGACGAGCTTCAGGCGGGCGACGTGCTCGGCACCGTACAGGAGACCGAGGCGGTTCTGCATAAAATCATGGTTCCGCCGAACGTATCCGGCAAACTTACGTGGATCTTTGAGGGCGAAGCGAATATCGTCACCCCGATCGCGAAGCTCGAGAAGGACGGAAAGGAAGTTGCGCTTCCGATGCTGCAGAAATGGCCGGTCAGAAGGGGCAGACCGTATGCGGAAAAGCTCGCGCCGAACGAGCCGATGGTCACCGGTCAGCGCGTCATCGATACGCTGTTCCCGGTTGCCAAGGGCGGCGTTGCAGCGGTCCCCGGTCCGTTCGGAAGCGGAAAGACCGTCGTGCAGCATCAGCTTGCGAAGTGGGCGGACGCCGATATCATCGTTTATGTCGGCTGCGGCGAACGCGGCAATGAGATGACGGACGTTCTGATGGAGTTTCCGGAATTGAAGGATCCGAGAACGGGGCTGTCTCTGATGAAGCGTACCGTTCTGATCGCCAACACGTCCGACATGCCGGTCGCGGCGCGTGAGGCATCCATCTATACCGGCATTACGATCGCGGAGTATTTCCGCGACATGGGTTATAAAGTCGCAATCATGGCGGACTCGACGAGCCGCTGGGCGGAAGCGCTTCGTGAAATGTCCGGCCGTCTCGAAGAGATGCCCGGTGAAGAAGGCTACCCGGCATATCTCTCGTCGCGTCTGGCGGAGTTTTACGAGCGCGCGGGCAGCGTGAAAACGCTCGGCAGCGAGGGAAGACTCGGCGCGGTAACGGCGATCGGCGCGGTTTCTCCTCCGGGCGGCGATATTTCCGAGCCGGTTTCGCAGGCAACGCTCCGGATCGTCAAGGTATATTGGGGCCTTTCCTCGAAGCTCGCTTATGCGCGTCACTTCCCGGCGATCGACTGGCTGCAGTCGTATTCGCTGTATCAGGATCGCCTGTCGCCGTGGTTCAACAACGAAGTCAACAGCGAGTGGTCGAGCCTTGTCGCCCGCACGATGCATCTTCTGCAGGTCGAGAGCGAGCTGGACGAGATCGTCCGTCTTGTCGGTATCGACGCGCTGTCCTTCAAGGATCGCCTGACGCTCGAAGCCGCGCGCAGCATCCGTGAGGACTATCTGCATCAGAACGCGTTCCACGAGGTCGATACGTACACCTCGCCGAAAAAGCAGTTTATGATGCTCAAGGCGATCATGACCAACTATGAAAAGAACCTCGAAGCGCTCGACAAGGACGCGTCCTTCCGCGCGCTGCTGAGCCTGCCGGTTCGTGAGCGCATCGGCAGACTGAAATACGTACCGGAAGCGGAAGCAGAAACCGAGTACAACGCGATCATGAAGGACATGACCGAACAGATCACGGCGCTGACGGAAGGAGGACAGTTCTGATGCGTAAGGAATATCGAACCATTTCCGAGGTCGTCGGCCCGCTGATGCTGGTCAAGGACGTAGAAGGCGTCAAGTATGACGAGCTTGTCGAGATCGAGCAGGCGGACGGCG
>JAFOTD010000101.1 GCA_017388175.1 Clostridia bacterium
AAAAACAAATACCACCCGCAAGGGGTGGTATTTGTTTTTGGTGCGGCAGATGGGACTTGAACCCATACGCCTGCGCACACGCACCTCAAACGTGCCTGTCTGCCAATTCCAGCACTGCCGCGCATCGTGTATTATACGATGGGATTCCGAAAAAGTCAACCCCTGTTTTTTCGGTTTTCGAAAGATTTTTCCGCGCTTGCCGATACGCGTTCGCCGTGCTATACTTTGCGTATGCAGCGAACGGAAATCGTACATCCCTTCCCGCCGTTTTTTCGGCCGGATTCGCATATTCTGATCCTCGGCAGCTTCCCCTCGGTCAAATCCCGGGAGCAGATGTTCTTTTACGGGCATCCGCAAAACCGCTTCTGGCGCGTGCTTGCCGCTGTCTTTTCGGACGCCGTTCCCACAACGATTTCCGAAAAACGCGCATTTCTCGAAAAGCATCGCGTCGCGCTGTGGGACAGCATCGCCCGCTGCACCATCGAGGGCAGTGCCGACAGCTCGATCCGCGACGTCGTGCCGAACGATCTTTCCGTGATTCTGAACGCCGCGCCGATTGCCGAAATCTTCTGCAACGGCAAAAGCTCCTACGACTGCTACGCGCGCTATATCTTCCCTTCGCTTTCGCGTGAAGCCGTTCAGCTCCCCTCCACCAGTCCCGCAAACGCGGCATGGAGCCTTGAGCGGCTCATATCCGCATGGTCTCGCGTTCTCGAGTGAATCGTATATCTTCGACAGAAATCGACCGGATAGTTTAAATTTATCTTGAATTTGTTTTTTCTTATGTTATAATGGTTCTATCGTGCATTTTTTGGAAGGAATCATCATATGAACATTACCGTTGTGTGCGACGTGCTTGGGGAAGCGAATAACGGCACCACGATCGCAGCACTCAATCTGATCCGCTCCATGAAGGAACGCGGGCATACCGTTCGCGTGCTCTGTCCGGACCAGAACCGCAAAGGCGAGCCGGGATTTTACGTCGTTCCGACCGCAAACCTCGGCCCCATCAACAATTATCTCAAAAAGAACGGCGTTTCGCTGTCCCGTCCGAAGTCCGATATCGTAAGCCGTGCCATCGACGGCGCGGACGTGGTTCACTTTACCATGCCGTTCCCGCTGGGGCACAAGGCGGCAAAGCTTGCGAAGAAGCGCGGCATCGCCGTCTCGGCGGGCTTCCACTGTCAGGCGGAAAACTTCACGTCACATATTTTTATGAAGGACTCGCGGCTCGCGAACTGGATCTTCTACCGGTTCACGTGGGCGCATACCTATCGCCTGTGCGACTGCATCCACTACCCGACGCAGTTTATCCGCGACACGTTCGAACACGCCATCCGCCGCAAAACGCCGGGGCACGTGATCTCAAACGGCGTAAACGCGGCGTTCCGGCCCGTTGAGGTTTCGCGTGATCCGAAATACGACGGCAAGATCGTGATCCATTTCACGGGACGTCTCAGCAAGGAAAAGACGCATAAGGTCCTGATTGACGCTGTGAATCTCTCGAAATACCGCGATCAAATCCAGCTCGTCTTCGCGGGCATCGGTCCGCTGTACGAAAAGCTCGAAAAGCGCGGACGCAAGCTTCCGAATCCGCCGGAATTCCGGTTCTTTTCCCGCGAAGACCTTGTAAAGCAGCTCAACATGGCGGATCTCTATGTGCATCCGGCGGAGATCGAGATCGAGGCGATCTCTTGTCTTGAAGCGATCGCCTGCGGACTCGTACCCGTCATCGCCAATTCCCCGCGCAGCGCGACGCGCTACTTTGCGCTTGACGAACGGAATCTGTTCCATAACAAGGACGCGAAGGACCTTGCCCGCCGCATCGACTACTGGATCGAGCATCCCGAAGAGAAGAAAGCGCTCTCGGCGCGCTATCGCGGATTTGTGGAGCAGCATGAATATGAACTTTGCATGGACCGCATGGAGCAAATGCTGAAGAACGCGGTAAAGGAGCGGCAGCATGGCAAAGACGCATGAACCGAAGCGCGTCGTCTACTATCGCGACGCCGAGCACGAGGACTATGCCGGCACGAACATCGACACGAAGTCCGTCGGCGCGGATTTCCCGTTCGCCCCGATCGGGCCGGTCTGGAAGTTTCTCGCGTTTATCGCATACTACGTGATCGCCATTCCGCTCGTATTCTTCTACTGCTACGTGATCTGCGGGTTCCGGGTGAAGAACCGCAAGGCGATCCGAAAGATCCGCAAAAACGGGTTTTTCCTCTATGCGAACCACTCGCACTTTACAGACGCGTTTTTGGCGCCGATCGTGGCGTTTCCGAAACGCGCCTACGTGATCGTCGGGCCAGATACGGTCTCAATCAAGGGGATCAGGACCTTCGTGCAGATGGTCGGCGCGATCCCGATCCCGGACGTTCTTTCCGGCATGTCGTCGTTTCTGAACGCCATCCGGCTCCGCACGGAGGAAAAATGCTGCGTCAGCGTGTTCCCCGAGGCGCACATGTGGAACTACTGCACGTTCCTTCGTCCCCTAAAGAGCGGTTCGTTCCGCTACCCTGTCCACCTCGGCGTGCCGAGCGTCGCGGTGGCGGTCACCTATCAGCAGCGAAAGCTTTCATTCATCAGACAGCCGAAGCGCACGGTCTTTATCTCGGACCCGTTCTTCCCCGACGAAACGTGTTCCGCAAAGGAAGCGCAGCGGAAGCTTCAGGAACAGGTCGAGTCCTTCCTGAAAGACAAGCTTGATACCTATTCTGTCTATCATTACTTCGATTACCGTCAGGCGACCGGGCCGAAGGAACCGGAAAAATGACGGGCCGCGCAAAGAACCCTTGAACCGAACAGACGATTTCCAACCGGAGGCAGCCGAGGCTTTCTCCGGTTTCCTTTTTTTCAATCTATTATTCATCCCCGCAAAATCTATGAGACGTTTCGGCACTCTGCGCAATCCGATAGACAGATGATCATCGAAAGGGATTATCCGGATCGGATGGACAAGGAAAAAACAAACGCATGGTTCTGAAGGAAACGCAGGCGACGAGCGATACGCTGTTCCGCGTTGCTTTCGCAATCCTGCGCAATTATACGGACTGCGGGGACGCTGAAGCGGAATTGAACGCAGCAATCCCCGTATCTGTTTGAAACCGTTCAGCCGAGCGTTTTTTGTATGCGGCGCATCATTGAAGCTTGCGTTTTACGCGCGTGTTTTGTATAATAATTTAGATAAGGAGACGAAACATGGTAACGAAACAACCATTCGGCACAACGAAGGACGGCGCGCCCGTCACGGCATATACGATCGCAAACGGTCGCGGAATCTCCGTCACCGTGCTCGATTACGGCGCGACGCTGCAGTCGGTCGTTCTGCCCTGCAAAGGAGAAAAAACCGATATTCTTCTCGGGTATGATTCGATCGCGGAATACGAGCGGAACGACGGTTATCTCGGCGCGTCGATCGGGCGGTATGCCGGGCGTGTACCCGATTCCGTTCTGCAAATCGGAAACGACGCCTTCCCTGTCTCCGCAAACGAAGGAAAGAATCATCTGCACGGCGGCTTCCGCGGCTTTGACAAGCGTATCTGGCGTGCGGAAGCCGGTTTTGACGCCGTTACGTTTACCCTTCGATCCGAAGACGGCGAAGAGGGATATCCGGGAACGCTTCTGTGCACGGCGGCTTTTACGCTGTCCCGCGACGCGCTTTCTATCCGGTATCGCGGCGAGGCGGACCGGGACACCGCGTGGAATCCGACAAACCACGCCTACTGGAACCTGAACGGGCACGACGCAGGCGACACGCGGAAGCATTTGCTCGAGATCCCCGCGGATCGTTACGTACCGGTCGGTCCTGATATGATCCCGACGGACGGCGAAGAGGACGTCAGCGGCACTCGTTTTGATTTTCGCTCGCTGCGCGAAATCGGCGATACGTACGACAATAGTTTTGTTTTGCGTGGCAGTCCGATCCGTCTTTGGGGCAATCGCAATATCGGCATGGAAATCCGGACAACCTGCACGTCCGTACAGCTTTACAACGCAAAGTTTCTCGGAGACCGCAGCGGAAAAGGCGGCGCGCATTACAGTCCGTACGGAGCTGTCTGTCTGGAAACGGAAGGTCGGCAGGCGCTGCGCGGCGTGCCGATTGCAGAAGAAAACGTTCTTGCACGCAGCCGATCCGGTCAGGAACGCATCACCAAATATCGTTTTATCATCCAGGAGGATTGAACATGGAATCCATCGACAATATTCGCAAAGAATATGAAGCCGCGTTTGGGCATCCCGCGCTTCGCGCGTTTTCCGCCTGCGGCCGCTCGGAGCTCATCGGAAACCACACGGATCATCAGCACGGGCTCGTGCTTGCCTGCGGCGTGAATCTTTCCGCGCTCGCGCTCGCCGCACCGAACGGCAGAAACGAGCTTCGCATGATCTCGAAGGGCTTTCCCGCCTGCTCCATCGCGCTCGATGCGCTTACGCCCGATCCGAGCGAATACGGCACGACGACGGCGCTTTTGCGCGGCGTGCTTGCGGGCGTCTCTGCGCGCGGCGCGCAGCCGTTCGGACTTGATATCTACGTTGTATCCAACGTGCTTTCCGGCAGCGGATTAAGCTCGTCCGCCGCGATCGAAGTTCTGCTCGGCGGCGTAATGAACGGGTATTTCTTAAACGGAGAGCTTGACGAAACGGCGCTTGCCGTGATCGGACAGCGCGCGGAAAACGTATTCTTCGGAAAGCCGTCCGGTCTGCTCGACCAGATGGCCTGCGCTTTGGGCGGCATTCAGTTTTTCGACTTTTCGGACCCTGCCGTTCCGATCGCGGAGCGCGTTGACTATGACTTTTCGACGAGCGGACATTCGCTCGTGATCATCGACACCGGCGCGGACCACGCGGATCTCACCGACTGCTACGCTGCGATCACGCGCGAGCTTTCCGCGCTTGACGAATTCTTCGGCGCAACGGCGCTGCGAGACGTTTCGGAAACCGATTTCTATGCCGCGCTTCCCGTGCTTCGCCGCATGTTCGGCGATCGAACCGTTCTCCGCGCCATGCATATCTTCGATGAAAATAAGCGCGTACTTGCCGCCGTCGACGCGCTCAGGCGCAACGATTTTTCCGCGTTCCTCGCCGCTTTGAACGCGTCCGGCGAATCGTCCTACACGATGCTGCAGAATGTGATCGCCGAAGGCCGTGCGAACGGACAGGCGGTCGCCTTTACGATCTGCTACGCGAAAAAGCTGCTGAACGGCCGAGGTGCGGTTCGCGTACACGGCGGCGGCTTTGCTGGAACGGTGCTGGCAATCGTGCCGAACGACGTGCTCGACGATTTCTGCGCCGGCATGGACCGCGTGCTCACTCCGGGCGCTTCGAAGCCGCTTTCGGTGCGCAGACGCGGCGTATATGAACTGCATCTGGAGGATTAAATCATGAGCCGCAAACGCTTCTGGACCGCGCTGTTCCTGTTCCGAAACACCGCACTCGTCTTTATCGGTTCACTGCTCATGATGTGCGGATACCTCTGCGGCATGGCGGTATTCGGCGCGCGCATCCGCGACTGCACACCGGAAGGCATGGCGGGGCGTTTTCAGGGACTCCGCATCATCGGGCAGGTGCTGATCCCCGGCGTCGTCGGTCCCGAAATCGGCAAGCTCGTCCTTCGCGGAGCGGAAATGATCGAGAACAGGGATGGAACGCTGTCCTTTATTCCGAACGCGAACATCTACCTGTGGGCGGGCATCGTACTGCTGCCGATCGCAGCCGTGATCGCGATCGAACGGCTCCGCGAAAGAAAGGCGGCGAAGCATGCTTAACGCTTATCCGCGTCCGCAGCTTCGGCGCGGCAGCTTTATCAATCTCAACGGGACGTGGGACTTCGCCGTAACGCGCGGCGAACGCCCTGCGTCCTTTTCCGATACGATACAGATCCCCTATCCGCCCGAATCGCCGCTTTCCGGTGCGAACCGCCGCATACAGCCGGATGAAACGATGTGGTACCGGCGCGCATTTCCAAATCCCCCGCACGCGGCGGACGAGCGCGTGCTGCTGCATTTCGGCGCGGTCGATCAAATCGCGGAGGTTTTTCTGAACGGGAAAAAGCTCGGGAAGCATGAAGGTGGGTATCTCCCCTTCTCCTTCGACGTGACGGCTCTGCTGCGGGACGATAACGAGCTCATTGTGAAGGCGATCGACGCGCTCGATCACACGTATCCGTGGGGCAAGCAGAAGCACAAAAACGGCGGCATGTGGTATACGCCGTTTTCCGGGATCTGGCAGACGGTCTGGATGGAAGCCGTGCCGGAGCAATACGTGCGGGAGCTGTCGATCCGGTCTTCGCTCGACGCGATCTCGGTCACGGTTTTTCCGAGCGGCGAATATCAAGGCGCCTTGCTCACGATCGAAACGCCGAACGGCCCGATCCGCATCGAAATGACGGAGCCGCAAATCACGGTTCCGATTCCCGAACCGATCCTCTGGACGCCCGAAACGCCGTATCTTTACCCGTTTACCCTTGTATACGGGAAAGACGCCGTTCATTCCTATTTCGCGCTCAGAACGGTCTCACAGGGCGTTGTAAACGGCGTTCCGCGTCTGCTTCTGAACGGAAAGCCTTATTTCTTTCATGGACTGTTAGATCAGGGATACTGGCCGGACGGTCTTTGTCTGCCGCCGGACGACGGTGGATACGAACGCGATATCCTTGCCGCGAAGGCGCAGGGATTCAATACGCTTCGGAAGCACATCAAGGTCGAGCCGCTGCCGTTCTATGAAGCGTGCGACCGGCTTGGGATGCTCGTGCTTCAGGATTTTGTGAACAACGGAAGCTACCGGTTCATTCACGATACGGTGCTGCCGACGATCGGATGGAAAAGGCTTTCCGACCGGCATACAAATCGCGGCCGGACCGCGCAGCGCATCTTTGCGCAGGCCGCAACAGACACGATCCTTCACCTCTCAAACGCGCCGTGCATCGCCGGATGGACGATCTTCAACGAAGGCTGGGGGCAGTTCTGCGCGGATGAGATCTATCACAGTCTGAAAGCGTTCGATCCGACGCGGTTTTTCGACGCGACGTCCGGGTGGTTCCGCCAGAAAATGAGCGACGTGAGAAGCGAGCACGTCTATTTTAAACGGTTTCGGTTCAGGCAGGATAAAAAGCCGTTCCTGCTTTCGGAATTCGGCGGATACGTTTATACGGAAAACGCCGGAAAGAAGTACGGCTACCGGTTCTATTCCGACCGGGCATCGTACCAAAGCGCGCTTTTGCGGCTCTATCGAGAGGAGATCCTTCCCGCTGTCCCGAAAGGGCTTTGCGGCGCGATCTACACGCAGATCTCCGACGTCGAGGAGGAAAAAAACGGGATCATGACGTATGACCGAAGCGTCATAAAAACGGACGCCGCGGCCATGAAAGCGCTTGCCGAAGATCTGATGCGCGCGATACGTTCAAATTGAGGGCATAAAAAAAGACCGTTTCCGGTCTTTTTTTGCTAACGCTATATAAATTAGTTGAGCGCGTCCTTCAGAGCCTTGCCTGCTTTGAACGAAGCTGCCTTGGTCGCCGCAATTTCGATCTCCTTGCCGGTTGCCGGGTTGTGGCCCTTGCGCGCCGGACGAGTCTTTGCCTCAAAGGAACCGAAGCCGACGACGGAAACTTTTTCGTCCGCCTTGAGCGCTTCTACGATGGTGTTGACAACCGCGTTGACGGCCTTCTCTGCGTCCTTCTTGGACAGCTCGCTCTTCTCTGCAACTGCCGCGATAAGTTCGGTCTTATTCATTGTTATTCCTCCATAAATGAATTTCTAAAAAATTCTGTGCCCGTTTGACGAGCATTGCATATTGTATCAACCAAATCCCTATTCGTCAAGACCTAAATTGCCGTTTTGCAAGGAATTCAGGCATTTTTTTGCTTTCTCCCAATAAGAATCCTGTACGTTTAACGGTAATTTTGATAATTCCAGACCATCCGATGCCGCAAGCTCTTCCATTTTGCCGAACCGCGTGATAAACTTATCGGTCGCGTCGTGCAGGATCTGTTCGCTGTCAAGCCCTAAGAGTCTCGTTACGTTCACGATTG
This sequence comes from Clostridia bacterium, assembly GCA_017388175.1. GTDB lineage: Bacteria > Bacillota > Clostridia > Christensenellales > CAG-138 > UBA3792. Next base: position 8,030 of record JAFOTD010000101.1, read on the forward strand.
CGAACAGCAGATCTCCCGCTTCCTCTGCAACGTTCCCGTTTCCGTTCATCGCGGCCTTCAGTTCGTCAAGCTCCTCATAGACCTTCGGCAGAGCTTCGTTTGCATCGTTCCAGTCGAAACCGACCTTGCGCGCGCGTTTTTGCACCTTGCTCGAACGCATCAGCGCCGGGAAGCGCTTCGGAACCGCGCACAGCACCTCCTTCTGCGTCTTCTGGTTCTTTTCTTTCTGCTTGAGCTCGTCCCAGCGTTTCAGAACGTCGGCGCTCGATTCCGCCTTTTCCGTGCCGAATACGTGCGGATGCCGGTAAACCATCTTTTTCACAATGCCGTCGGCAACGTCGTTCTCATTGAACCGCCCCTGCTCGTCCGCGATCACCGAATGGAACACCACGTCCATCAGCACGTCACCGAGTTCTTCAACGATATGCGCGTCATCCTGCTCGTCGATCGCGTCGTTCAGTTCATAGCATTCCTCGATGAGATCGCCCTTTAAGCTCTCGTGGGTCTGCTCGCGGTCCCACGGGCATCCGCCCGGCGCGCGAAGCCGCTGCATGACCGTGACAAGATCGTAATATCCGTAGCGTGTGCGCTCCTCAAACGACGCGGGCGGAACGAACAGCACAGAGCCCGCGAACAGCGTGTGTCTGCGGTCGAGTTCGCAAAGCGGGAACGAGCGGAACGCGTAATGTCCGTCCTTCTGTATCGTGGCTAGGGTGACGGGCCAATCCTCCGGATAGAGTTCGGAAAGCGTCAGTTTCACTTCGCCCGCGATGATCGGACTGTCGAGCTCCTGAATGCAAAGCGGTACGGCAGGATCGACGCGCTTCGGAAGCGTGCGTGCCGTGAAGGTCGCCGCGTCCTGCACCTTCGGGAACGCCGCTTTCGCGTATGACACGCCCGGCAGCACGTCGACGCGAAAGCCTTTCTTCTTTGCCGCCTTTTCGATCGCGGGAAGCTGCGCAAAGCATCCATCGCCCATGACCGCATAAACGCAGTCCTCCCCCGAAACGAGCCTGTCTGCGATCGCGTCGTTCAGCGCGTCGAAGTCCTCTGCGGACTCGTAGAGGTCGTCCATCGACACGAACGCAAGCCCCGCGTCCAGAACCGGCTGCGCCGAAGGATGCTGTGCGGTTTGCAGGTACAGTGTTTCTGCGCATGAAACGGCGTTCCACGCGGCACACGTCAGCGTTTTCGGCGTGGAAAGCGGTGCAATCGTAATGGTTTTCATGTTATCTCCTTGCAAAGCGGGCAAGCTTCCTGCCGCCCGGAATATAGGCGAGTTCGTCCCGCGTGAACATGCCGAACAGAACGGTAAAGACGATATATACCGCGACGGCGGCGATGATCGCAAGGATCGTCGCGGCGGAGCGCATCCATGAGCTGCCGTTAAACAGCGCAAGGCCCGAAAGCAGGTAATGCACGCCCCATGCCGCGCCGCCCATCAGCGCGGACGCGAGCGCGGGCTTTATAAACGTATCGAGCACAGAAAGCTTCGCCTTCGTCACGCGCAGCAGCGCAACCGTATCGAGAATCCCCGCCACGCCGAAGCACGCGAGGTTCGAGAAGACTGCGCCGAGAATATTGATCTCTTTGATCGGGATGAAGATGAAATTGACCGCAACCTTCGTGAGCCCGCCGATCAGAAGGAACCACATCGGGAGACGGTGCTTGCCTACGCCCTGCAACGCGCCGGTCGCCGTCTGCACGAGCGAAATAAACACGACGGTGAACGCCGCGACGCGCATCAGCGGAACGGCGATTTCGAACGCCTCCGTGGTAATGCGCGAGTACAAAAGCTTGATGATCGGGCCTGCGAGCACGGAAAGACCGACCGCGCAGGGAATGCCGATCGCCATTGCGATCTTGAGGCTTAAAAGCGAAAGATGCTGCACGCCGTCGCGGTCCTCGCGCACGCGCGCTTCGGCGATCGCGGGCACGATCGACATCGAGATGCCGACGGTCAGCGTCGCGGGAAGGTTGATGATCGAGCGCACGTAGGTGCACAGCGCCGTATAGTTGAGCTTTGCGTATTCCTCGGTAAACGGTTCGCCGATGCCGCGCAAAAGCCGCGTGATCATTGCGGAATCGAGGAAGTTTGCGATCGGCAGGATGGACGCGCCGAGCGTGATCGGGATCGCGATCGCAAGCATCGGTCCGAATACGCGCGCCTTCGGATCCGGGTCCTCGATCAAAGCCGGGTATTGTCCGCGGGTGCGCACATAGAAGACGATCATGACGACGAGCGCAAGCATCTCGGAAACGGTCACGCCGAGCAGAAGCCCCGCCGCTCCGGCCGCGTAGCAAAACTCGGAATCCTGATATTTACGGAATAGAATGTACGCGAACAGCAGGCCGAACGCGAATTTGAAGACCTGCTGCGCAAGCTGCGAAACGCTCGTGCCGGTCATGCGCTGCAGGCCCTGCAGGTACCCGCGGTACGCGCACATCAGCGAAACGAACAGCAGCGCCGGCGCAAGCGCCATCATCGAATACTTCGCGCCTGCCCCTCCGTTTAAGAGCGTCCCGCCGATAAAGTCCGCGCCGAAGAACATCAGCGTCGAGGTGACGATGCCGATCAAAAGCAGCAAAAGCAGCGAGCGGCGGAACACATGCCGCGCGCCGTCGTAATTGCCGATCGCCGCGCGCTCCGCGACCATGCGCGAGATCGCGGTCGGGATCCCGGAGCTGCTGATGATCAGCAGCCACGAGTACGTCGGATAAACGAGCTCATAATAAAACATGCCTTGTTCGCCGACGATCCGGACCGCAAAGATGCGGAAGAACACGCCGATCAGCTTACAGATCAGACCGGCAAACGCAAGAATCGCGGCGCCCTTGACAAACGTTGTTTTCTTCGATGCTTCCATGCGCATAGTATAGCAGATGGCGCGCCGTTTTTCAAGTGTTCCGGGAATCGAGCAGCACCGCGACGAAGATTCCCTCGTTTTCGGCATAGATCGTGGAAAGATCGTCGATCGGCAGCGGATTCGTTCCCCTGCCCGCTTCGATCGTGAACCCGTTGACGTTCAATGCGTCGATCACCCAGTCTTTATAGCCCGCAAAACCGCTGTCAAACGGCACGTTTGCGACCCGGTAGCCGGACGCATCCGAAAACCGCTGCGCGAGCGCGTAGGAGCCCCGCGGCGCGTACCCCTGATATTCCCAGTAGATCTCCCCGCCCTGCGTGTGATACGCGAGCGCGCGGTCGTACCGCTCACGCAGCGTCAGATCGTACATCGCGCGCGTTTCCGGCGCCTCCAGAGGCCGCGTGCCGACGTAATCGCGCGGGCCGGGGCGTGTGAAGCCTTGCGCGTATTTGATCGCGCGGGCGTTCTCCCATCCGGCCGGATAGCCGAGATTCGGATCAATACCGGAGATATTCGCCTTCCATCCGTCCGGGAACGCGATCGATGGATAGAAGCCCGAAAGCGCCTTTGCGCTTTCATAAAAACTGTCCGTTTCCTTTAGCGCGCCGGTTACGAGGTCGACGCCGTCCGGATTCACGAGCGGCACGAGCGAAAGCGTTGCGGACTCGTACAGTGTCCGCGCGGGAACGCCGCCGATCGAAGCGTCCTCTGCAAACGCCTTGGCGTAGCGCTCCAGAAACAGCAGCACGAGCGGCGTAGTGATCCACTCGTTTGCGTGATGCGCGGCGTTAAACCCGACGCGCAGCGCCCCCGCACCGATCCGGATCGCCTCGATCGTGCGGCCCATGACGCTGCTGCCGATCCCGTATTTCACAAGGAACGGATAGCGCAGCACGAGACCTTCGAGTACAGCGGCCGTCAGAAACGATGAATACGGCAGGTCTGTGCTGACAACGTCGAACGGAAGCGGCACGGTAAGCGATTCCCCCGGCTCAAAACGCGCCGACGGATTCGCGACGCGAACGCGTTCCGCGTCGGTTCCGAAACGCGCTGCAAGCGCCTCGGGCGATTCTCCTTCGCGCAGGACGGCAAACGCCGAGCCGACGAGATACGGATAAAGCGCAGCCCATGAGAGCCTTCCCGCGATCCCGTCCGATCGCAGTCCCGTGCGGTTCTGAAACCGGTCGAGCGCCTGTTCCGTACGTCGGCCGAAGATTCCGTCGATCTCTCCCGGCGTCTCCCCCGCACGCAGAAGCGCCGTCTGTAAATATTGAACGAACAGTCCCCGGTCTCCGTATCGAAGCGTTTGCATATTTCTCCTCCGCCGTTTTTGCAATTCTATGCAGGGCGAAGCAAAAACAGACGCGGATCGGGGACGCTTCGGAGGCGAACCGGAATGACAATCGTTTGATGCAAAATAATGATCCACCGGCTTAGCCGGTGGTATTTCATTTTCGGGCATAGCCCTAATACTACTGGCTGCCCACACGTGGGCATAAAGTGCCTGCCAGCATGCACCTGTTACCTGCTACCCGTGAACGGGCTTTCGCTATCTCCTTCTTCGTTCGTCCCTCTATCTTTCTCTTTCCATTGCCTTTTTATCATCTTGTTTTTCGCATGTATCGTATTTCGTTTACCCAACTATTACTCTTTCTCCATCTCTCGCTCTTCCATCTTGGTTTCATCACCAATCCATGGTATAATTCTTTTGGTAGGAGATGCTTTTCCTATCGTGCTCCTGATGTGTTATGTAACTGGCAGGTTATGTTTTTTGATTTCACACATCAGGAGTTATTTTTTCTACTCATCGGTAAACCTCTACGGAACCCCGCCACTATGGCGGGGTTTTCGGGATACAACGAAAAAAGCCCGCCGGAAAGCGGGCTTTTGAATGGTTTACGGATTACTTGTCCTCGTTCTTCTGCTGCTTTTTCTTCATGCCGCCGAGGATCAGGTTCGTAAAGATGCCGAGCAGCAGCGCGCACGCGACCGTGGTGATCTTGATGTCGCGGAAGGTGACGAACAGGCCGCCGACGCCCGCGATCAGGATGACGGAAACGACGAACAGGTTGCGGTTTTCGTTCAGGTCGACCTTCTGGATCATCTTGAGACCGGAAACCGCGATAAAGCCGTACAGCGCGATGCACACGCCGCCCATGACGCAGCTCGGGATCGACGCGAGGAACGCGGAGAACGGTCCGATGAAGCTGATGAGGATCGCCAGGATCGCGGTATAGACGATCGTAATGACGGAAGCGTTGCCGGAGATCGCGACGCAGCCGATCGACTCGCCGTAGGTGGTGTTCGGGCAGCCGCCGAAGATCGCGCCAGCAAAGGAGCCGACGCCGTCGCCGAGCAGCGTGCGGTGGAGACCCGGATCCTCCGTGAGGTCGACGCCGATGATCGAGGAGAGGTTCTTATGGTCGGCAAGGTGCTCCGCGAATACGACGAACGCGACCGGTGCGTATGCGACGATGATCGTAAGCACGTAGGTCCAGCTAAGCTCGCCGAAGCCCTTGAACGCAGTCAGGAACGTGAAGTCCGGAACCGCAAAGATCTGTACGTTTTTGAAGATCGAGAAGTCGATGATCATCAGCTTCGGAAGGTTCGCGAGGCTTCCGATCAGCGTCATGACCGCCGCGACCGCATAGCCGGCGAGGATGCCGATGATGAACGGGATCATCTTGAGCATTTTCTTGCCGTAGACCGAGCAAAGCATGGTGACGGCGAGCGTTACGAGGCCGACGAACAGGCATGCCGCCCAGTGCGCCGTTTGCTGCCGTCCCGGGGTGAACGTGCGAACGACCGCGTGCGTTTCATCGACGTCGGAGACGAGCTGCTTCTTGACGCCGGTCTCCTTGTCCTCGAACGCGATCTTGGTTTCGCCGTTCTCGTCGGTGAATTCCACGAACCGATCGCGGGTCTCCGCGCTCATCTCTTCGACGTCGAGCGTCACCGCGTAGACCGTCTTGTTGACGTTGCCCTTCTTGAGATCGCCGATCGCGTTGCCCGCGAGCGAAAGACCGATGATCGCGACGATCGGTCCGATGACGATCGCCGGCATCAGCTTGTTGATCCACTTGACGCCCGCAAACTTGACGATGATCGCGATGATCACATATACGAGACCGGCAAAGCATGCGCCGATGATGAGACCGAGATAGCCGAGCGCCATCGAGACGCCGCCCGCGAACGCGGCCGCCATCGAGCCGAGGAACGCAAACGAGCTTCCTAAAAAGACCGGGCTTCTGAATTTCGTGAAGAGCAGGTAAACGAGCGTGCCGACGCCCGCGCCGAACAGCGCGGCGGTCGCGCTCATGCCGTTTCCGACGATCGCCGGAACCGCGATGGTCGCCGCCATGATCGCGAGAAGCTGCTGCAAAGCGAACAGCAGCGTTTGACCGAATTTCGGTTTGTCCTTGATGTTGTAGACCAGATTCATAATGTACCTCCCTGTGTCCTTTTATTATGCTGTGTCTATTTGAAAAGCCTTTCGGCAGTTCTCCTGATTATGCGTCGCGCCGGAACAGCGCGATCTCGTTTTTGCCGTCGATCTCCGCAACGCGCACGCTCACGAATTCGTCCCGTGCGGTCGGGATGTTTTTTCCGACGTAGTTTGCCGCGATCGGAAGCTCTCTGTGTCCGCGGTCGACCATAACGCAAAGCCGGATTGCGGCGGGTCTGCCGAGACGGATCAGCGCTTCCATGGCGGCGCGGGCGGTGCGGCCCGTGTAGATCACGTCGTCGACAAGCACGACGGTTTTCCCGTTGACGTCAAACGGAACGTCCGTTCCGTGTACCTGCGGCGTCGGAAACAGTTCCTTGAGATCGTCGCGATAAAGCGTGATGTCCAGCGCGCCCAAAGAAACGCGGATGTCCGAGAACCGTTCGATGTTCGTTTTGATCCGTTCCGCAAGCGGAACGCCGCGGCGGCGGATGCCGATTAAGTAAAGCTCGTCCACACCCTCGTTCTTTTCGATGATTTCATGGGACAGGCGCATCAGCATCCGTTCCATCGTTTTTTCATCGACCAGGATATGTTCGTTCATCGTTTCCTCCGCATAAAAAATCCTGCCGGAATGCGGCAGGACAGAATGCACCTATAGCGTGTATATCGACCTTGCCGGCATCTCGTACCGAGTTAAAGGATCGTTTGATCTTGTGTATCATAACACAGGATATGGGAAATGTAAAGGGGCTTTCCCGATATATTTTGTATTCGGCGGAAAAAAAGGCGTGTGCGTCGGAAAACCGATTTTTTGTGTGCTTTGCCCTTGTGAAAACAACGCGGTTATGATAAAATAAAACATCTATGGAGGTACGCAATGCCTTATTTCACGCATGGGGAAACCAAGTACAAACTGATTCTTTTGTACATTGCGGAACGCGCGGGAACGCTCGTGACGCGTGAACAGCTTTACCGCACCGCAATTCTGAATTCCGAAATGGAATACTTCGCTTTCGAAGAAGCGCTCGGCGAGCTTCTGGAGGACGGGCTTTTAACCGAAGTTCCGAAGGCGTACGGAAGCTGCCTCGGCGCAACCGATCTCGGACGCGAGGCGCTTTCGATGTTTGAAAAAAGCGTCCCCGCAGACGAGCGCAAAAAGCTCGACGCGTATCTTGACGCGCACCGGAACGACTTTACGCGCGAGACGCAGATATCGAGCCGCATCGAAAAGAACGCGAGCGGCGTGACGCTGCATCTTTTGCTGACCGAAGCGGACCGCGTAATCCTGTCCGTATCGCTCGCCGCTGCCAACGAGGAGCAGGCGATGGCGCTTCGGAGCCGCTGGGAAGCGAACAGCGAACCGATCTATAACTACATCTGGGACGTTCTTTCAAAGGACGAAACGCATTGAGGGCAACATGGACTTATCGAAACTGAACCCGCCGCAGCGCGAGGCCGTACAGACGACCGAAGGGCCTTTATTGATCCTTGCGGGCGCAGGCAGCGGAAAGACGCGCGTGCTGACGCACCGCATCGCTTATTTAATAGAAGAAAAGGGCGTTCCGCCGTACCGCATCCTTGCGCTGACCTTCACGAACAAGGCCGCGAAGGAAATGCGCGAGCGCGTCGACTCGCTCGTAGAGACGGACGCGCGTTCCATTTGGGTCGCGACGTTCCACGGCTTTTGCGCGCGGATTCTTTCCATGGAAATCGAACGGCTCGGCTACGGAAAGGCGTTTATTATCTACGACGAGCAGGACCAGCAGTCGCTGATCGGGCATATCATCAAGGATATGAACCTGAACGACAAGGTCTTCAGTAAGCGCATGCTTGCGGGAGTCTTCTCGAACGCGAAGAACCACTCCCTTTCCCCGCTCGCGTTTTTGCGCGAGACGGGTCAGCCCGTGCAGGTACTCGAAGCGTTCAAGCTGTATGAAAAGCGGCTCAAGGACGCGAACGCGCTCGACTTCGATGATCTTCTGCTTTGCACGATCCGCCTGTTCGAGGAAAATCCGGACGTGCTCGAGAAGTACCGCGACCGCTTCCGCTATATCCTCGTCGACGAGTATCAGGACACGAACCTTGCGCAGTACCATATCGTGAACCTGCTTGCGAAGACGCACAGAAATCTCTGTGTGGTCGGCGACGACGACCAGAGCATTTACGCGTGGCGCGGCGCGGACATCCGCAACATTCTCGAGTTCGAAAAGGACTTCGAAGGCTGCAAGGTCATCCGGCTCGAACAGAACTACCGCTCGACCGAGGCGATCCTGAACGCCGCGAACGAGGTCATTCACAACAACAAGGGCCGCAAGGAAAAGCGGCTTTGGACCGCCGAAAAGGGCGGCGAACCGATCGACGTGCACGAGGCGACGGACGAGCGCGACGAGGCGTACTATATCTGCTCGCGCATTGCAAACGGAGCGAGAAACGGCGCGCGCTACGACGATTACGCGATCCTTTACCGCACGCACGCGCAAAGCCGCGTACTCGAAATGATGCTGAAAAGCTTCCTGATCCCGTATCGCGTCTACGGCGGCGTGTCGTTCTTCTCGCGCGCGGAGGTCAAGGACGTGCTCGCGTACCTCAGGCTCGTGCTGAATCCCGCCGACGACGAGGCGTTTTTGCGCGCGGTCAATCTGCCGCCGCGCGGCATCGGCGCGCAGAGCATCGCCGTTCTGAGCGACAGCGCACACCGGAGGGCCATTCCGCTGATGTCGGCCGTGATCGCGCCGGACGACGTCCCCGCGCGAACCGCCGCGAAGTTCAAGCCGTTCCTGGACGTTTTTCAGAAGCTCTACGAACTGCTCGATACGATGCCCCTTGCGGACTTCACGAGAGAGCTTCTTGAGCGCATCGGCTACGACGCGTACCTGAAGGACGACAAAAAAGAGAATTACGAAGCGCGCGCCGAGGTCGTCGAAGAGCTGATCGGCTACATCGAGGAGTTTGAAAAGGGCTATACGGAGCAGGACGGAAACGTGCTTCAGGCATTTTTAACGAACGTCGCGCTCTTCTCGCAGGCGGACAACGTCGACGAGACGAACGGTTGCGTGAACCTGATGACGCTGCATGCCGCAAAGGGGCTTGAGTTCCCCGCCGTGTTCCTGTGCGGGCTTGAGGAGGGGCTCTTCCCCTCCGGACAGTCGGCCTACGACGACGATAAGCTTGAGGAAGAACGAAGGCTTTGCTACGTCGGCGTGACCCGCGCAAAGAAGCGGCTGTACCTGTCCTACGCGAAGGAACGCACGCTGTACGGACGCACCGAGCCCGCCCTGCCCTCGCGGTTTCTGGGCGAGATGGGCGACGCGATCCGCATGCCGGAAAACCGGTATTCCCGACGCTCCGCGCCCTCGGAGCGGAATTGGAGCAGTTCGCAGTCTGCAGAGCAGCGTTTTAGCTCCGCCTCAGCGTTCTTCACCGCGCCGATCGCAAGAAAGCAGCCTTCGGAAACGCGCATCGACGCCGGAACGAAACCGGAACCGCCGAAGAAGGTTTTGAGCTTTTCCGGCAAGGTCGGCGACCGCGTGCGGCACAAGGTGTTCGGCGAAGGCGTAATTATGGGGCTCGACGGAAGCGGCGCTTCGATGATCGTACAGATCCGCTTTGACAACGGATCCGTGAAAAAACTTGCGGCGGGATTCGCGCCGCTCGAAATACTGGAGTAAGCTATGGATCGACAGAAAGAACTCGTTGCGCTTCTGAACCGCTATGCGTCCGCCTACTATGAACAGGACGCGCCGCTCGTTTCCGATGCGGAATACGATAAACTCTACGACGAGCTTTTAAAGCTCGAATCCGAAAGCGGCGTCGTTCTGCCGGACAGTCCCACGCTTCGCGTCGGCGGCGCTCCGTTGAAAATCTTTGAAGAGCACGTCCATCTCGGACGGCTCTGGAGTCTTGACAAGGTCCGCACGCCCGATGGTCTGAAGGACTTTATCCGCAAGGTCACCGCCGCTTCGCCTGTTCCCCCGCTCTTTGCGCTTGAGTACAAGTTCGACGGGCTGACCGTGAACCTGACCTATGACAACGGCGTGCTCGTACAGGGCGCGACGCGCGGAAACGGCGTGGTCGGCGAAGCGATCCTGCCGCAGCTGAGAACGATCCGCACCGTGCCGCTGACGATCCCGTTCAAGGGACGCATGGAGGTGCAGGGCGAATGCATCATGCGACTTTCCGTGCTTGAGGCGTACAACAAAACGGCATCCGAACCGCTGAAAAACGCGCGAAACGCCGCGGCGGGCGCGCTCCGAAACCTCGATCCCGCTGTGACCGCCGCAAGAAAGCTCGACGTATTCTGCTATAACGTCGGCTTTATCGAGGGGAAGGAACTGCACGATCAGAAGGAGATGCTCGATTTCCTGAAGGAGAACGGCCTCCCCGTCTGTCCGTTCGTGAAGTGGCTCCGTACGCCCGAGGAGATCATGGACGAGATCGATCTTGCGGAACAGCGGCGCGACACGCTCGATTTTCTGATCGACGGCATGGTCGTGAAAGTCACGGACTTCGCGCTTCGCGAGCGTTTGGGCGCGACTGAAAAGTTTCCGCGCTGGGCGATGGCGTATAAATTCGCCGCCGAGGAGCTGACCGCAACGGTCGAGGACGTTACGTGGGAGGTCGGCAGGACCGGCAAGCTCACGCCCCTTGCGCACATCGAACCGGTCGAGTTCTCCGGCGTGACGGTCAGAAAGGCAACGCTCAACAACTGGGACGACGTGCAGCGAAAGCGCGTCGGGATCGGCTCGCGCGTGTTCATCCGCCGCAGCAACGACGTGATCCCCGAGATCCTCGGCGCTGTGCCGGGCGACGTGCCGCTCCGCCCGGTCGAAAAGCCCGCCGTCTGCCCGCAGTGCGGCGCGCACGTCGAAATGCGGGGCGCGCATCTTTACTGCACCAACTCGCTCTCCTGCCGTCCGCAGATCGCGGCGCGGCTTTCGCACTACGCCTCGCGCGATGCGATGGACATCGACACGTTCGCGGGCAAAACCGCGGAACAGCTCATCGACGCGTTCGGCATCAGCACGATCCCGGAGCTGTATACGCTCTCGCACGAGCAGCTTTCGGCGCTCGACCGCTTCGGCGAGAAGAAGGCGCAAAACCTTTTGGACGCGCTTGAAGCAAGCAAGCACCGCCCGCTCTCGGCGTTTCTCTTTGCGCTCGGCATTCCGAACGTCGGCACGAAGACCGCAAAGGACCTTGCACGGCACTTCGGCACACTCGAAGCCGTGCGGCACGCAAGCAAGGAGGAGCTTGCCGCGATCGACGACGTCGGCGACGTCATCGCGGAAGACATCGTAACGTTCTTTGCCGACACGCGCATCGCGGATCAGATCGACCGGCTTCTGGAGCTCGGCGTTCAGCCAAAGGAAGCTGAAAAGACGGACGGCGGTCCACTGCCGCTTTCCGGGCTCACGGTCGTCATCACCGGCACGCTCAACTCGCTTTCGCGCAGAGACGCGGAAGCGCTCGTCGAGAAGAACGGCGGCAAGGCCGCGGGCAGCGTGTCGAAGAACACCTCGTTCGTCGTGGTCGGCGAAAACGCCGGCAGCAAGGCGGACAAAGCACAGGCGCTCGGCATTCCCATGCTCAGCGAAGAAGAATTTTTAAAGCGGATCGAATCATGAAGCTCGGTAAATTAGACAGCGATACATTGGAACGGCTGATCCTGAGCCGTTTTCAAAAGACGCGTTCGGAATCCTTCGGCGCGCCGC
>JAFOTD010000102.1 GCA_017388175.1 Clostridia bacterium
ATGCCCGACACGGCGAAGATGATCCTTGAAAACAAGATCGAGGCGTACAACCTGCCGTTCGGCGTTATGTCGCACGCGGTGCGCGCGGGCGCGGCGGGGCATCCGTACTACATCTCCGACGCGGGTCTGAACCTCTTCGTCGATCCGAAGTACAAGGGCTATCAGCTCAACGAGCAATCGAAGCAGGAGCTGGTTGAGGAGATCGTCATCGACGGCAAGCGCCGCTTAAAGTACGCGACCCCGCGTCCCGACGTCGCGCTTTTGAAAGGCTCGAGCGCGGACGCCTACGGCAACATTTCGTGGGAAGACGAGCCGGTCATCGGCGACGCGCTTTCCATCGCGCAGCTCACGAAGCGTCTCGGCGGCAAGGTCATCGTGCAGGTGAAGCGCAAGCTCGACACGCCGAGAAGACCGTCCGAGGTCGTGATCCCGTCGGTGCTCGTGGATTACATCTGCGTATGCCCCGAGCAGGATCAGATTCAGGGCATCAAGGGCACGGATCCGCGCTACGCGGGCGACGTTCCGATGACGGATGAAGAGCTGGAAACCTACGTGCGCGAAAACGCGAAGGACGATCCGAAGGAGCTTCCGAAGCGCCTGATTGCAAAGCGCGCGGCAAAGGAATTAAAGCCCGGTCATGTCGTGAACATCGGTGTCGGCGCGCCGGAGTTCGTCGCGGTCGAAGCGGCAAGGAGCGGGATGCTCTCTAAGGTGGCGCTGACGGTCGAGGCCGGCTCCATGAAGGGCCTGCCTGCGGGCGGGTTCGCGTTCGGCGCGGCAATGGGTTCGCAGGCATGCTGCACCACCGCCGAACAGTTCGATCTGTACGACGGCGGCGGGCTTGATATCTGCTTTATCGGCGCGCTGGAGATCGACGGCGAGGGCAACGTCAACGGTCATTACCATCCGAAAAAGCTTTCCGGCATCGGCGGCTTCATCAATATCACGCAGTTCACGCACAAGGTGGTATTCTGCACGACGTTCTCGGCGGGCGGACTGGAGATCGAGGACGGAGAAGACGGACTGAAGATTCTGAAGGAAGGCAAGTTCCTGAAGTTTGCGAAGAACGTGACGGCGCTCAGCTTCTCGGCGCAGAACGCGCACGACAACGGCCAGGACGTCACCTACGTGACCGAGCGCTGCGTGTTCAAGCTCGGAGAAAAGGGCCTCGTGCTGACCGAAGTCCGCAAAGGCGTGGACGTAAAAAAGCAGATCATCGATCTGCTTCCGTTCGAGGTCGAGGTGAGTCCGGAGCTGATCGTTTACTGATCAGTCCAGCTCAATGTGAAAGGCGCGCATCGTGTTGATGATGTGCAGCTGCATTGCGGTTTTCGCGCCTTCGGGATTGCGATCTTTGAGGTATTCCATGACCACGCGATGATCGCGCAGCGTCATCTCCGCCACCTCCGGCGCTTCGTTCGCGAGCAGGATGCCGTGGTGAATGGCGCGGTTGAAGATCGGCAAGAGCGCCGTGATGAACGGATTGTGCGTGGCGGACGCGATCGAGTTATGAAATTTCTGCTCGGTGTCGTCCCAAAGCGGATCCTGATTTCGGATCATTCGTTCGTTGAGCGCGCCGAAGCGAAAGATCTCCTCAAGTTCTTCGTCTCTTGCGCGCAGCGCGGCGTAATACGCGGCCTGCGGCTCGAACATGAGACGCATTTCATAGAGGTCCTTCGTATTGACGTTCGTGTTCTGGATCTTTAAAACGTCGTAATCGGCGTGAATGTTCCGGCTTTGCGTTACGAACGTACCGACGCCGCGGCGCACTTCCACGAGGCCCCGCGTTGCAAGGATGCGAAGCGCTTCACGAAGCGTGGTGCGGCTCACGTTCAGCTCCGCGGAAAGCTCAAGCTCGCTGGGCAGCTTGTCGCCCGGCGCGAACCTGCCGTGCACGATCAGCTCGGCAAGCCGGTCCGCAATGCGCACCGACAGCGCATGGTTGTCATAGGACATCAGAACTTCACCTCCGGTAACCGGATTATACCGCACTTTTTTGCGGAACACAATAAAAATTCAGAAAAGAGGGAGAATCAAAATGGAAGGTTTAACCATCATCAAAACAGAGCATCCCAAAGAGAAACCCGTAAAGGGTCAGAAACTCGGCTTCGGCTCGGTGTTTACCGATCACATGCTGGTCATGGAATATGACGTCGGTCAGGGCTGGCACGACGCACGGATCGTTCCGTACGGCCCGATTTCCATCAGCCCCGCTTCGACCGTCCTGCACTACGCGCAGGAAACGTTCGAAGGCATGAAGGCATACCGCGCCGAGGACGGCAGAGTCCTTTTGTTCCGTCCGGAAGAGAACTTCAAGCGTCTGAACCTTTCGAACGAGCGCCTCTGCATCCCGCAGCTCGACGTCGATTTCTGCGTCGAAAGCCTCAAGGAACTCGTGCTGCTCGATAAGGACTGGATCCCGTCCGATCCCGGCGCGTCGCTGTACATTCGCCCGATGGTCATCGGCAACGAATCGAAGCTCGGCGTCAAGGAAGCGGACAGCTACCTCTATATGGTGCTGCTTTCGCCGTCCGGCGCGTACTATGAGAGCGGCTTAAAGCCCGTTCCGATCTACGTCGAGGAGGAATACGTCCGCGCGGTCCGCGGCGGCACCGGCTTTGCAAAGACCGGCGGCAACTACGCGTCCTCGATGCTCGCGCAGGAAATCGCGCATAAGAAGGGCTATTCGCAGGTTCTGTGGCTCGACGGCGTCGAAAAGAAGTACGTAGGCGAAGTCGGCGCAATGAACATCTTCTTCGTCATCGACGGCGAGGTCATCACGCCGGAACTCGACGGCAGCATTCTTTCGGGCATCACGCGTAAGTCGATGATCCAGATCCTGCGCGACAAGGGTTACAAGGTCACCGAGCGCAAGATCGCGATCCAGGAAGTCGCCGACGCGTACGACGCGGGCAAGCTCAACGAGGTCTTCGGCACCGGCACCGCGGCGGTCATCAGCCCGGTCGGCAAGCTCGAATGGGGCGACAAGGTCATGATCATCAACAACGGTGAGATCGGGCCGATCAGCGCCTATGCCTACAAGACGCTCACCGACATCCAGTGGGGCCGCGCAAAGGATCCCTACGGCTGGTCGATCGAGATCGGTCGGATGTGAGGCATCATGCACCGTCAGGTGCAATTCATGATCGTAGGTCTATTCATTGACTGCGGATGGATGATTGGCGCGCCCCGCATAAATTGTCCTTACGGACATGACTACCCTTCAGTCTGCTTTGCAGACAGCTCCCCTGACAAGGGGAGCTCAGTATCGCGCGGATGTTGACCCTCCCTTGTCAGGGAGGGGGACCGCGTAGCGGTGGGAGGGTAGGGACGACCATCGGTCGTCCGTTCCGCTCAGAACGACCATCGGTCGTCCGTTCTCAGAATGATCGTTAGTAGGGACGACCATCGGTCGTCCGTTCCGCTGTTTTTTGCGGACGGGCAATGCCCGTCCCTACAAATGAATTGTCCATGCGGACATGAATAGCGGCAGAGCCGCATAAATTGCGCTTCGCCCATGAAGTGACGCCGTGCGCATTTCGTTGTCATCCAGAGGAATCCCAAAGGGATGACGAAGGATCTTCAAGATTCTTCGGCTGATACTTCGCTCCGTTTCACTCCGCTTCGGCGGAAGATCGCGCGCTTCCCGCGCGTACCATGCTCAGAATGATCGTCAGTAGGGACGACCATCGGTCGTCCGTTCTC
>JAFOTD010000103.1 GCA_017388175.1 Clostridia bacterium
GCAAGGGTCACGTTCGTCTGCTCCCCGCTGAAGAAGGTACCGGCGTTATCGCGGGCGGTCCCGCGCGTGCGGTCCTCGAGGCGGCAGGCATCCGCGACATCCGCACGAAGTCCTACGGCTCCAACAACCCGTCGAACTGCGTGAAAGCAACGCTCAACGGACTTGCGCAGCTCCGTACCGCAGAACAGATCGCAGCGCTCCGCGGCAAGACCGTGGACGAGATCCTGAACTGAGGAGGACAAAGCAATGTTGAAAGTCACTTTGGTCAAGAGCCCGATTTCCAGCCTGCGCGATCAGCAGGACACGGTCAAGGCGCTCGGTCTTAAGAAGGTCAATCAGACCGTCGTAAAGCCGGACAACGCCTGCATCCGCGGCCAGATCTTCAAGGTAAAGCACCTTGTCAAGGTCGAAGAAGTCGAAGAAGCATAAGAGGAGGGTCAACGTATGAAGATCCATGATTTAAGACCGGCAGAGGGATCCAAGCAGAGCCCCAAGCGTTTGGGCCGCGGCACGGGTTCCGGTCTCGGCAAGACTTCCGCAAAAGGTCACAAGGGCCAGAAAGCCCGCAGCGGCGCAAAGAAGAACGGATTTGAAGGCGGCCAGATGCCTCTGGCGCGCCGTCTCCCGAAGCGCGGCTTCTACAATCATTTTGCGAAGGAATACACCATCATCAACATTTCCGACCTGAATGGGTTGGAGAACGGCACCGAGGTTACCGGTGAGCTCCTGAGAGAAATGGGCATCATCGGCAAGCTCGAAAAGGACGGCCTGAAGGTTCTGGGCAACGGCGAGCTCACGAAAACGCTCACCGTCAAGGCTGCGAAGTTCTCGAAATCCGCGGAGGAAGCCATCAGGAACGCAGGCGGAAATGCTGAGGTGATCTGATGTTCAGCACATTTATCAACGCGTTCAAGATCAAGGACCTCAGAAAGAAGATCCTCTATACGATTCTTCTGATCGTGGTCTATCGTCTCGGCAGCGCGATCCCGATTCCGGGTGTCAACCTGGACGCGTGGAAAGCGGCAACCGAGAATCTGCCGACAATGACTGCCTTCATGGGCCTGATGTCCGGTACGGCATTTTCGCAGTTCACGATCTTTGCAATGGGTATCTCGCCGTACATCACGGCGTCCATTATCCTGCAGCTTCTCACGATCGCGATTCCCGCTCTCGAACGGATGAGCAAGGAAGAGGACGGTCGTCAGAAGATTGAGCGCATCACGCGGTATGCAGGCGTCGGTCTTGCGGTCGTGCAGGCAATCGGTATTGTCTTGTCCTACGGCAGCATGTCGAACGGCTTGCAGCTTGTTTCCAGAGAAGGCGGCCTGTTTGTTGTGAGACTGCTCATCATCGCAATCTGCGCAGCGGCGGGTACCGCGTTCCTGATGTGGCTCGGCGAACGCATCACCGAAAAGGGAATCGGCAACGGCATTTCGATGCTGATCTTCGCTTCGATCGTGTCCCGCGTGCCCGACTTCTTCAAGGAGCGCATCAACGCGATCAAGGCGGCGCCCGGCTCCGTGATGACCTGGGTGACCCTGGTACTGACCATCGTTGTGATCCTCGCGCTGATCGCATTCGTCGTCTATATCGACAAGGCGGTCCGCAAGATCCCGGTGCAGTACGCAAAGCGCGTCGTCGGACGCAAGATGTACGGCGGTCAGAATACGCATCTGCCGATGAAGGCGAATGCAAACGGCGTTCTGCCCCTGATCTTCGCCATGACGATCATGCAGTTCCCCGAGATGATTCTGCAGTTCTTCGGCGACGGCGGTGCCTTCAAAAACTTCTGGTATCGCTGGATGGTCTCCGCACCGCAGGTGTGGAACGGCACGAAGTACATCGGAACCAGCGTGATCAAGAATGCAGACATCGCGTACAGCGGCATTCAGTATGCGCCGTTCGTGTACTATGTGATCTACTTCCTGCTGATCATCGCGTTCGGTTACTTCTACACCTCGATCACGTTCAACCCGGTTGAGATGTCCAAGAACCTGCAGCAAAACGGCGGCTTCATCCCCGGCATCCGTCCGGGCAAGCCGACCGGCGAATATCTCGGAAAGATCTCGAATCGCCTCACGCTGTTCGGATCTCTGTTCCTGGCGGTCATCGCGATCATCCCGACGATCATCCTGAACATGCTGGGCGTCACCAATATGTTCGGTGCGACCTCGGTTCTGATTATGGTCAGCGTCGCGCTTGAAACGACGGAACAACTCGAATCCCAGATGCTCATGCGTCACTACAAGGGATTCCTGAACTAACCGATATGAAACTGATCTTCTTAGGCCCGCCGGGTGCGGGAAAAGGCACACAGGCTGAGCGCATTGCGGAGCGATTCGAAATCGCGCACCTCTCCACGGGCGATATGCTCCGGGCGGAGATCCGCAATGCCACTCCGCTGGGTGCGGCGGCAAAAGCGTACATCGACCGCGGTGAGCTTGTTCCGGACAGCGTCATCATCGACATGGTCCGCGAGCGCATCACGCGGGAAGACTGCAAAAAGGGTTTCCTTTTGGACGGTTTCCCGCGGACGGTCGTGCAGGCTGAAGCGCTTCAATCATTCACCGACGTTGACTTTGCGGTCAACATCGACGTTCCGAGCGAACGGCTGGTCAAGCGCATTTCCGGGCGCAGGATGTGCCCCGATTGCGGCGCGGCGTATCACGTTTCCATGTACGCTGAGACGACCTGCCAAAAATGCGGCGCCGTGCTGTACCAGCGCGACGACGACCGTGAGGAAACTGTTTATAACCGCCTGAAGGTCTATACGGAAAAAACGGCGCCTCTGATCGCCTACTATGAGGCGGAAGAGAAGCTCATCACCGTAAACGGCGATCAAGCCGTCGATGCGGTGACGGAGAGCATATTGAAAGGGCTCGGCGCATGATTACGATCAAATCAGCGCAGGACATCGAGCGGATGAAGGCGGCAGGCAAGGTCGTGGAGGACACGCTGAAGCTTCTGGAAAAAAGCGTTCAGATCGGGATCACCACGGGCGAGCTCAACCGCATTGCGGAAGAGTACATCCGAAGCCAAAGCGCCTATCCGACCTGTCTCAACTATAACGGGTATCCCAAGGCGATCTGCATTTCGGTCAACGAAGTGGTCGTGCACGGGATCCCCGGATCGCGCAAGCTCAAGGACGGCGATATCGTCAGCTGCGACGTATGCGCCACGCTGAACGGTTTTGTCGGCGACGCAACGCGAACGTTTCTTGTCGGCAACGTGGCGGAGGAAACGCGAAAGCTTGTGGAGGTCACGAAGGAGTGCTTTTTTAAGGGCATCGAATTCGCAAGACCGGGCTATCGGGTTTCCGACATCAGCAAGGCGATCCAAAGCCACGCGGAATCGCACGGGTATGGCGTCGTGCGGGAACTGACCGGCCACGGGGTCGGGCGGAACCTGCATGAGGATCCTGAAGTGCCGAACTTCTACTCGCCGCGCGCACGGCAGCGCCTGGAAGCAGGCATGACGATCGCGGTGGAGCCGATGATTACGCTCGGCTCGCGGGAAGTCTGGCAGCTCGAGGACGGCTGGACCGTTGCAACCCGGGACGGCAAACCTGCGGCGCATTACGAGAACACGATCGCGATCACCGACGGCGATCCGATCCTGCTGACCTGTTCGGAGGCACTCGTATGACGTATGAACCGCTGTGTGAGGGCGAGATCGTACGCTCCAAAGCAGGGAGAGACCGCGGACGCGCGTTTGTGGTTTGGAAGCTGGTCGATGCGGAGTACGTGCTCCTCGTCGACGGAACGCTTCGAACGCTCGAACGTCCCAAGAAGAAGAAGCGCAAGCACCTTTTGAAGGCTTCCGAAACGCGGATGGAGCTTAAGGACCGGCTTGAAAATGCCGATTTCAGAAAGTTCCTCTCCGCCGAAGGGTTCCAAAACGACCGTAAAGAGTAAGGAGGGATATTGTTGTCCAAACAGGATGTCATTGAAGTGGAAGGCGTCGTGACAGAGGCGTACCCGAACGCGATGTTTGAGGTCAAGCTTCCGAACGATCATAAGATCCTCGCGACCATCTCGGGCAAGCTGCGTATGAATTACATTCGCATCCTTCCCGGAGACAAGGTCACCGTCGAGCTTTCGATGTATGATTTGACCCGCGGCCGCATCACGTGGCGCGCAAAGAACTGAGAAGTCAGGAAAAAGTTTAAAGGAGAATAGCTATGAAAGTCAGACCGTCTGTGAAACCCATTTGCGAAAAGTGCAAGATCATCAAGCGCAAGGGCCGCGTCATGATCATTTGCGAGAATCCGAAGCACAAGCAGAAGCAGGGCTAACGTACTGGGAACAAACTTGCGGGGCGGCTGGCACGAAAGTGCTTCCCGCAAGCGTATATAGATCCATTTTTTCTAAATTTTTACGGAGGTAAAGAAACGATATGGCACGTATTGCTGGCGTAGACCTTCCGAGAGATAAGCGAGTCGAGATCGGCTTGACCTATATCTACGGGATCGGTCAGACTACTGCTTCCAAGATCCTCGCTGAGACCGGCATCAACCCCGATACCCGCGTTCGTGATCTGGAAGAGAACGATGTCAACAAGATCAGAGATTATATCGACCACAACCTCAAGGTTGAGGGCGATTTGAGACGCGAAACCTCGATGAACATCAAGCGGCTGGTGGAGATCGGCTGCTATCGCGGGGTTCGTCACCGCAAGGGCCTGCCCGTTCGCGGACAGTCCACGAAGCAGAACGCTCGTACCCGCAAGGGTCCGAAACGTACGCAGGGCGGCAAGAAGAAGTAAGGAGGAGCTGAAAAATGGCAGGAAAAGCGAAGATTAAGAAAGCCGCAACGCGCAAGCGTCGCGAGAAGAAGAACATCGAGCGCGGTGCCGCGCACATTCGCTCCTCTTTCAACAACACGCTGGTGACCATCACCGACACGCAGGGCAACGCGATTTCGTGGTCCAGCGCAGGCAGCCACGGCTTCCGCGGCTCCCGCAAGAGCACGCCGTTCGCCGCGCAGGTCGCATCCGAAGCGGCGGCAGTCGCCGCGATGGAGCATGGTCTCAAGACGGTTGAAGTTTACGTGAAGGGCCCCGGCTCCGGCCGTGAGTCCGCGATTCGCGCACTCCAGTCCGCAGGTCTGCAGATCGTCTCCATCAAGGACGTGACGCCGATCCCGCATAACGGCTGCCGTCCGCCGAAACGCAGAAGAGTGTAAGGGAGGTTTTCTTTATGGCAAGATATACCGGTTCCGTTTGCAGACAGTGCCGCAGAGAAGGCACCAAACTGTTTTTGAAGGGCGACAAGTGCTATACTGAGAAGTGCCCGATCACCCTTCGTCATACCCCTCCGGGAATGCACGGCCAGGGCAGAAAGAAGCAGTCCGAATACGGTCTGCAGCTTCGTGAGAAGCAGAAGGTCCGCCGCGCGTACGGCATTCTCGAGTCCCAGTTCCGCAAGTACTACGACATGGCGTCCAACATGAAGGGCGTCACCGGTGAGAACATGCTGTCTTTGATCGAGCGTCGTCTCGACAACGTCGCGTACCGGCTGAACTTCGGTGAGTCCCGTCCGATGGCGCGTCAGATGGTCACCCACGGTCACATTCTCGTGAACGGCAAGAAGGTTGACATCGCGTCCTACCAGATCAAGGTCGGCGACGAAATCACGATCCGTGAAAAGAGCCGTGAGATCCCGTTCTTCAAGACGCTCCGCGAAGAAGGCGCAAAGCGCACCATTCCGCAGTGGCTTGAGCTGGATGCAGAGAATCTCAAGGGCCGCGTCGTTGCGCTTCCGAAGCGTGAGGATATCGACCTGACGATCGAAGAGCACAACATCGTCGAGTTCTACTCGAGATAAGCCTGAATTGGCGAACCGTAACGACATCACCGAAGGAGGGTATCATACATGATAGAAATGGAAAAGCCCAAACTCGAATGCGTGGAAAGCACCGCAAACTACGGCAGGTTTGTCGTAGAGCCGCTTGAACGCGGATTCGGCACCACTCTGGGCAACTCGATGCGTCGAGTATTACTGAGCAGTCTTCCCGGTGTTGCTGCAACGTCCATTCGCATTGACGGAGTTCTGCACGAGTTCTCGACGATCGAGGGCGTCAAGGAAGACGTCACGGAGATCATCCTGAATCTTAAGCAGCTCATCTGCAAGCTGCATTCCGAGGAGCCGAAGAAGGTCGTCATCGACGCGCTCGGTCCCTGCGAGGTCAAGGCGGGCGACATCCTTCCGGACGCCGACGTCGAGATCATCAATCCGGAGCTGCACCTTGCGACGATCGACGCGAACGGTCGTCTCCACATGGAGATCGTGCTGGATCACGGCAGAGGATACGTCGTATCCGATCGCAATAAGCGGCCCGATATGCCTATCGGCGAGATCGCGGTCGACTCGATCTTCACCCCGATCACCAAGGTCAACTTCACGGTGGAAAACACGCGTGTCGGCCAGATCACGGACTTCGATAAGCTTACGCTCGAACTGTGGACCGACGGC
This sequence comes from Clostridia bacterium, assembly GCA_017388175.1. Classification (GTDB taxonomy): domain Bacteria; phylum Bacillota; class Clostridia; order Christensenellales; family CAG-138; genus UBA3792. The sequence goes on from JAFOTD010000103.1 coordinate 6,473, forward strand.
AGCATTCAGCCGGAAGAAGCGGCCTCGCTCGCGGCGAAGATCCTGACCGAGCACCTGCTCCTGTTCATCAACCTGACGGATCACGTGCAGGACGTCGAGATCCTGAAGGAAAAGGACGACAAGAAGAAGGAAAAGATCCTGGAAATGAACATCGAGGACCTCGACCTCTCCGTTCGCTCCTACAACTGCCTCAAGCGCGCGGGCATCAACACCGTCGAAGAGCTGGTGCAGCGTGACGAGGACGAGATGATGAAGGTTCGCAATCTCGGACGGAAATCTCTCGAGGAAGTACAGCAAAAATTGGCGCAGTTGGGACTGTCCCTGCGCACGAACGAAGATTAAGGAGGAAGCACAATGGCAAACCGTAAATTGGGGAAACCCTCTGATCAGCGTGTTGCATTGCTCAGAAATCAGACCACGGCGCTTCTCTGGAACGGCAAGATCATCACGACCGAA
>JAFOTD010000104.1 GCA_017388175.1 Clostridia bacterium
GTCAACAAGGTCAGCTCCGCGATCCGCATCACGCACCTTGCGACCGGCATCGTCGTGCAGTGCCAGAACGAGCGCAGCCAGCTTCAGAACAAGGAAATGGCGATGCGCATCCTGAAGGGTAAACTTCTGGAGCTGCAGGAACGCGAGCGCGAACAGCAGATGCAGGAGATCAAGGGCGAGATGAAGAAGATCGAGTGGGGCAGCCAGATCCGCTCCTACGTCTTCCAGCCGTATACGCTCGTCAAGGATCACCGCACCGGCGCCGAAAACGGCAACATTCAGGCGGTCATGGACGGCGATCTCGACCTGTTCATCTCGGCATATCTTACCATGTCTTAACCACACGGCGTTCCTGCGGGAACGCCTTTTTCGGAGGAACCATGTCAAAACCGCTGATCGGCGTGACGCCGCTGTTTGACCGCGGACGGGATTCCTATTGGATGCTGCCCGGATATTTTCTCGCGCTCGAAGAGGCGGGCGCCGTGCCTGTCATGCTGCCGCTCCTTGATGATGAAGAATCTCTGAAGCGCCTTGTCGATACGCTCGACGGATTTCTGATCGCCGGCGGGCAGGACGTTTCGCCAGCGCTTTACGGCGAAGAAACGAAGCCGACCTGTAAAGAGACCTGCCCGGAGCGCGACGCGATGGAATCCGTCCTGTTAAGACTCCTGTGGGACGCGGACAAGCCGGTGTTCGGCATCTGCCGCGGATTACAGATCCTGAACGCGCATCTCGGCGGGACGTTGTATCAGGATTTGCTTACCGAACATCCCTCCGGCGTCAATCACCGCATGGCGGCGCCCTACGATCGCGCGGAGCATTCGGTGTCGCTGCTTCGGGAATCGCCGCTGCATGCTCTTCTGAATGCCGACTCGATCGGCGTAAATTCCTGTCACCATCAAGCGATCAAAACGCTTGCGCCGGGATTGCAGCCCATGGCGATTTCGCCGGACGGGCTCGTTGAGGCGGTCTATGCGCCGGAAAAACGGTTCGTTTGGGCGGTGCAGTGGCATCCGGAGTTCTTCTTCCGGAAGGACGAAAGCAGCCGGAAACTCTTTCAAGCGTTCGTGCGCGCGGCGGGGAAAGGAGAAAGCGATGCGTAATTTCGGGTATTCCATGCTCTGGTTCTGGATCGCGTACATCATCGTGACGCTGATCGGGATCGGGCACACGGTCTTCAATATCACCGTCCTGCATATGAAGTCCATGAAGGACGGTCCCGGCATGGGCGAGGGCTACGAGAAAACGAAACCGTGGCATCCGCTCTATAACATCGTGATCTTCTCGCTGTTCGGCTGGCTGTATATGAAAGGGCTCGAAAACCCGACGATCTCCGATGCATTGATCACCGGCGCGATCTGGGCGGGCATCTGCATCGTATTCGACGTGTTCGGCTGGGTGCTCATCAAACACCCATGGAGCCTCAGCTTCAAAGAGTTTTACGTCGACTATCAGCCGTGGATCACGCTGATCTATCTTGCGATCTTTCTTGGGCCAATGGTCGGGTACTGGCTTTGCGGGATCGCGTAAAGGGAACGGACGGGCAATGCCCGTCCCTACTGTATCATGAATTGCATTGAAGTACATGAAAAAGGAGCTTCCGCGCGAGAAGCTCCTTTTCGGGTGAAACCAATACTTGTCTGCGCCTGCTCACGCACGTTCGGCGGCATCTTATCCGCCGGTTCTGCTTCGTCAAATCTGGAGGAACCTCCGGTTCATCGGCGATTTTCCTCATGGAACCGACGAAGAATCTGCGCGCCGACCGCACACGATCAGACTTGACTTCGTATTACAACGGCTCAATGAGACCGTAGTTGCCGTCCTTCCGTTTATAGAGAACGTTGATCTCGTTGGAATCTACGTTGCGGAATACGTAAAACGCATGTCCCAAGAGCTCGAGCTGCAGCATTGCTTCCTCCTCGCTCATCGGCTTGACGGAGAACTGCTTCACGCGGACGATTTGCGGTCCTTCCTCTTCGTCGTCGAGATCCTCAACGGGGAGATCACGGAAGGCATCCTGACGAAGACCCTTCGCAAGACGCGTGCGGTTGTGCACGATCTGCTTTTCGAGCTTCTCCACGATGTTGTCGAGCGATGCATACATATCGCTCGAAACTTCCTCGCCGCGGATAATGCGACCCTCATGCGGGATCGTCACCTCGACGATGTGGCGGTTCTTTTCGACGGAGAGAGTGACCTGTGCTTCGGTGTCCTGCGGGAAGTACCGATCCAACTTGGAGAGCTTCTTTTCCGCGACATCGCGCATGTATTCGGAAACCTCCAAATTCTTACCGGAAATAGAAATACGCATATGTTCCACTCCTTCTGACACGGGTATTGTTTTCGTGTCATCTATATATTACCATACTTTTCCGGAAATTACCGCACTTTTTTCAAAAAAACACAAAAACTTTTATAAAAATCCACTTTTGGCCGGATTTCGCCGGATGATTCATGAAAGATTACAGATTATCCGAATAAAAGTCGCAATTCATTCACACTTATTTCGCGTTTCTGACGCAGAAGCGGGGTATACTACAATCGCAGAGAGCATGGAGCTCTGCATCAAGTATCATCTTGATATACTCCCCCCAAGGAATCACGCGCCGCCCCCTCGGCGCGTGATTCTTTCTGCTGAAAAATTTTTTTCAGCAGAGTTTTCAGCATTCGCCTATGAACCTGCGGTTCACCGGGCGGCGAATGCTGCAAGGAGTCAAACGCACCGCGCATGTCGCTGCGTTTGACGGATTGGCATGATGGTTCCTCTTCATTCGTACATGCCGAACGGCGACGCCGTTCTTTGCCCGGCTGAAGGGATCTTTACACGCGCATGTCGCAGGGTTTTACGGATTGATGTGATGTTTCTGCCTTTTTCACGCATATTGCCGGAATTTCCATCGCCTTCCCCTTGAGGGGAAGGTGGCGCCGAAGGCGACGGATGAGGTGTTTCATGCCTCCCCCTGTGTAAGGGAAGATGGGTGCGCGAAGCGAATCCGGAGGGGTTGTCTGCGCGCCGCGCATGTCGCCGGGTTTTACGGATCTGTGTGATGGATATTCCGCGCTGACGGATCGCAGGGGCTGTCGATCCCGACGCCCCGTATATTGAATTTCCTCACGATCCGTTCGATTGTCCGCGCGGGCGGAACTGCTCAAAAAGGCGCATCATCTGAAAGAGCTTTTCCATATCCGGCTGCTGCGGCTTCGGCGGAGGCGGCGGGGGCGGAGGCGGCGCAGGCTTCGGAGAGGGAACGGGGACGTTCAGCCGGTATGCAAGCTGGTCGACAAGCTGCGCTGGCAGAAGCGGGACCAGCGCCGTTACGTATGCTTCGACGCCTGCACGGCCGTGCTCGTCGCGGACGGCTTCCCCGAGCGTGACGGCGCAGGACAGCGGGGACATGCCGGTTCGTTGCGGTTGTGCGTTCATGGCGAATCCTCCTTGTCTTATGGTATGCATGCTGCACGATTTCGGTGCATGGCGCATACAGTATAGTGATACGCGGGGAAGAGGTGATAAAATGGATATCAATCAACAGTATGAAGCCTATCGCAATCAGACGAGCGATGAACTGATGGAAACGCTTCTGAAGCTCACTGCGGAACAGAAGCAGACCGGAGAGATGAGCGAAGGGAAGATGGAGGAGATTTACGCGATGCTTTCCCCGATGCTGTCTGAAAGCCAGCGAAAGCGAATGCGTGAGATCATTATCCGGTTAAACACGCCGAATTAGCAGAAAGGACGCATAATCGTTTCACAGCGTTCACAATCGCCCTCTTTTCAAGCGGGGCGATTGTGTGCTATAATATTCCAGATATCGTTCAAGGAGTATCTTATGGGATTTTTGGACAAGCTGCTCGGAACTTCGAGCGAAAGCAAACTGAAAAAATTAAAGCCCAAAGTGGCGCAGATCAACGCGCTGGAGCCGGAGATGCAAAAGCTCACCGACGAACAGCTCCGGCACAAGACCGTCGAGTTCAAAGAACGCCTGAAAAACGGCGAAACGCTCGACGATATCTTAGTCGAGGCGTTTGCGGTCGTGCGCGAGGCGGGCGTTCGCACCGTCGGCATGCGGCACTTTGACGTGCAGTTACTCGGCGGCATGGTTCTGCATCAGGGACGCATCGCGGAGATGAAGACCGGTGAAGGCAAGACGCTTGTGGCGACGCTGCCGGCGTACCTGAACGCGCTCGAAGGCGAGGGCGTACATATCGTCACGGTCAATGATTATCTTGCGAAGCGCGACGCGCAATGGATGGGCAAGATTTACCGCTTCCTCGGGCTGAAGGTCGGCTGCATCATTCACGATCTCGATTCCGATGAGCGCCGCGAAGCGTACCGCGCCGACATCACCTACGGCACGAACAACGAGTTCGGGTTTGATTACCTTCGCGACAACATGTGCGTCTATAAGGAGCGCATGGTGCAGCGCTCGCTGCATTACGCGATCGTCGACGAGGTCGACTCGATCCTGATCGACGAGGCGAGAACGCCTTTGATTATCAGCGGACGCGGCGAGGAAAGCTCCGAGATGTACGTTTCGGCAAACCGGTTCGTGCGCGGGCTCGTTCGCGGCGAGGACGTCAAAGAGATTTCAAAGTCCGATCAGCTGCAGGGCATCGAACAGCCGGAGAGCGGCGATTACATGGTCGACGTCAAGCACCGTCAGGTGTCCCTGACCGCCGAAGGCATCCGGAAAGCGGAAAAATTCTTCAACGTCGGTTCGCTCGCCGACACCGAAAACACCGAGCTGAACCACTACATCAAGCAGGCGCTGCGGGCAAACTCGCTGTTCACGCGCGACAAGGATTACGTCGTACAGGACGGACAGGTCCTGATCGTCGACGAGTTCACGGGCCGGCTGATGATCGGCCGCCGCTACAACGAGGGTCTGCATCAGGCGCTGGAAGCGAAGGAAGGCGTGAAGGTCGAGCGCGAGAACAAGACGCTCGCCACGATCACGTTCCAGAACTATTTCCGCATGTTTAAAAAGCTCGCGGGCATGACCGGTACGGCGAAGACCGAGGAGGACGAGTTCTCCGCGATTTACGATCTCGACGTCGTGGAGATCCCCACGAACAAGCCGAACATCCGCGTCGACAATAAGGACTGCGTGTACATGACCGAGGAGGGAAAGTTCCGCGCGGTCGTTGCAGAGATCGAAAAGGTCCACGCGACCGGTCAGCCGATCCTGGTCGGCACGATCTCGGTCGAGCGCAGCGAATACCTTTCCGCGCTGTTAAAGCGCAAGGGCATTCCGCATGAGGTGCTGAACGCGAAGTATCACGCCAAGGAAGCGGAGATCGTTGCGCAGGCGGGCAAGCTGAATCAGATCACGATCGCGACGAACATGGCGGGCCGCGGCACGGATATTCTGCTCGGCGGCAACCCGGACTTTCTTGCGCGCCGCGCGATGCGGCAGGAAGGCATGGAGGAGGAGCTGATCGATGAAGCGACCGGACATGCCGAGACCGAGGATGAAGCGATCCTCGCCGCGCGCGAACGGTATGCGAATCTGTATAAGGAGTTTAAAAAGGAGACCGACCGCGAGCACGAGGAGGTCGTGAAGCTCGGAGGACTGCACATCATCGGCACGGAACGGCACGAGAGCCGCCGTATCGACAACCAGCTCAGAGGACGCGCAGGCCGGCAGGGCGACCCCGGCAGCACGCGCTTCTACGTCTCGCTGAAGGACGAGCTGATGCGCCGCTTCGGTATGGACCGCATGGAGGGGCTGATGACGAGGCTCTCGCCCGACGACGCGTTCCCGATCGAGAACGGCTTCATTACGAAGCAGATCGAAAACGCGCAGAAGCGCGTCGAGGCCGCGAACTTCGATACGCGTAAAAACGTGCTGCGCTACGACGACGTTATGAACAAGCAGCGCGAGGTCATCTACGGCGAACGCCGCAAAGTGCTTCTCGGCGAGGATCTCCGGGATCAGTTCACGCACATGATCGACGAAACGGCGGAGAACATCGTCAACGCCTACGCGAGCGAGCATTCGAAGCCCGAGGAGTGGGATATCTCCGCAATCGAAAAGGAAATGAGCGACGTCTGCGCCGCCGACGCGACCGGAATCTTACACAGCGCGGAGCTGAAGCGCAGAAGCGAGCTTGTCGACCGCTGCAAGGCGTTCGCCGAAGAGCAGCGCGCGAAAAAGGAAAAGGAGCTTTCGAAACAGGGCGTCGACATGCGCGAGGTGGAGCGCATCATGCTGCTCCGCGCGGTCGATACGAACTGGATGGATCAGATCGACGCGATGGATCAGTTGAAGCAGGGCATCGGGCTTCGCGCGTACGCGCAGACCGACCCCGCGAACGCCTATTCCAACGAAGGCGCGGACCTCTTCGACGCGATGATCGAACGCATCCGCGAGGAAGCGGTGAAAAACCTCCTGCGCGTGCATGTGCGGAAAGCGCCGCTCGAGCGCAAAGAGGTTGCGAAGCCGGTCGACACGCCGTCGCCCGACGGCGAAAAGCCGAAGGTTCTGAAGCGGTCCGCGAAGATCGGCAGAAACGATCCGTGCCCGTGCGGCAGCGGCAAGAAGTACAAAAACTGCTGCGGCAGAAACGTATAGTGAAAAAGGGCGGCGACAGCCGCCTTTTTCAGTGATGTATGTGGAAATACGCGCGGGAAACGCGCGATCTGCCTCTGTAACGAAGCGGAGGTACGCGGCAGACTCCGCGAACAATCCCCCAGTCAGCTGACGCTGACAGCCCCATTTACACAAGGGGGCCTCCGGTTTGCGGCGACGGCCCTGCGAAACGCATACCAAAAGCCCTCCTTGTGTAAAGCGGGTGACCGCCGCGCATACCAAAGCCCTCCTTGTGTAAAGTGGGTGACCGCCGCGCATACCAAAAGCCCTCCTTGTGTAAAGGAGGGTGGCAGCCGAAGGCTGACGGGAGGATTGTCAGGCAGACGTTGAATCACGAAAGCTTTCGTTTTCGGCATTCATTACTGATTTGCCGGGGCATCGGGGCCTCTCCGCTTTGTTGCGCAGGAAGATCGCGTGACGCCGCTTCGCGACGCCTTTCGCGTACCATCGTCCCCTATAGTCCGATGCTTCGGGCTTTCGCGCCTATGCAAGCTCCCCATCTGTTTGACAAGGAGCCGGCTGCGGAGCAGTAACATTTTTTATTTTCATGGAACTTTTTCCCCTGTTCGCGCGTCTATCTTATAGAATGATCATTCGGACAACGGTCCCCGAAAAGGGGACGGACACGGAGGAACCTGATGACAATGATTCGTGACGACGTGTTCGTCGAGGAGATCCGGAGCGTCAAAAAGACCGCGTTCGGCGTGGCGTATCTGATCCTCAAAAACACGTTTGACTGCGAAGATGCGATGAGCGCGGCGATCGTCAAGGCCTACGAGCATCGCGATAAATTATATAAGCGGGACAGCTTTCGCACATGGTTTTTACGCATTTTAAGAAACGAGGCGTACACCATTCTGCGCAGTCGCCGCAAAGTCTTCGAGACGGATGAGATTCCGGAAAGCCCGCAGATGTTTCCCGACGTGGCGCAGTCGCTCGATCTCCGTGCCGCTTTGATGCGGCTCAGGGAGGATCAGCGAAACGCGCTGTTTCTGAAACAGGAGGGCTATTCGCTGGAGGAGATCGCAGCCGTACTGAAGGTTCCCGCCGGTACCGTCAAGTCGCGGATTTCCCGCGCAAAAGACGCCCTACGCAAGATTCTGGAGGAAAATGACTATGAATAAGAAGATCATCCGCGTTTCCGATGCGATCCCGGAAATGCCTTTATCATTCGAGCGGACGGTGGAACGGACGCTGAACGAGGTCTGCACCGGACGGAACGAAAAAACGGCGCGAGGCACAGGCGCGAAGCCCTCGGATCGATGGACCCCGCAGGCGTCGAAGCGTACCAAAAAAACGGGGCGGATCGGGAAGGTCTTTGCCTATTCCGCGGTCGCGGTGCTGCTGGTTCTCGGCGTTTTCGCCGTCGGCGGCATCGTCCTGAAAAACGCATTGTTCGGAAGAACGAAAACGCCCGAGCAGCTTGCGGAGGCGGAGACCCCCTTGGAACCGACGGCAGAGACGCTCGATGCGCGCGTTCCCGCGATCCGGTATCACGGCATGGTGTATCGCATCTCCGAGAGCGGGCAGACGTACGACGGCGAGGTCTATGAGAGCGAGATTCTTTTAACGACGGAAGAACCGGCGCCGCTGTCGGAATGGCCGGAAAAGGAAGGTCAGGCGAATTTCGGCGCGCTTTCCATGCCGTATGCCATGACCGCGTACGGACTGGTTGTTGAGATCGACGGCGCATGGAAGCTGTTCGAGCCGCTGCTGCCTGACGTGGACAAAGGCCTGTTCGAGGCTGCGTACGCGCAGGTGCTGCTGGAAAAGTACGCGCTCGACCGTGAGACGGCAAGGCTAATTCATCTCGGCGAGGATCCGACCGAGGAGATGGATACGAGCGACTATTTCATCCATCAGCGGCTTGTGCGCCTGTGGTGGATCTGCGACAGTTATGACAGCGCGGTCTCCGTCGAGCAGATGAGCGGATCCGTCCGGCTGTCCGAGGTCGCCTATGCGGAGAACGTCAATTCGCTGTACTTCGCGTTTGCCGCGCCGCACAATATCGCGTTCGATACGGAGCCGGTCATTTGTGTAAACGGAATGCCATACGGTGTGATCGACGATTCCGGCTTCTTTAACCTGACGGAAACACAGACCGAACACTACGCGTTCTATTCGATCCAGCCTGGCGTGCTCTCCGGCGAAAAGATCACGATCACGTTCGGTGACGCACGCTTCTGCTTCCGTTATGACGCCGAGAAAAAAACGGTCACGCTTCCGAAGGACGACGCCGAGTTTGCGGCATGGTTCGGAGGCGAGCCGACGGAGGAACCGATCGGAACATGGCAGTGCGTCCTGTTTGAGGATACCCTGTACGTTCTGACCGATCAGGACTGCCCCTTTGAGCCGGACGAGAGCGCGATCGTCGGAGCGATCGAAACGGTCGTGCCGGGACCGACCGTGACGAAAAACTTCGA
>JAFOTD010000105.1 GCA_017388175.1 Clostridia bacterium
AAGCTTCGAAGGCTTCGCGTAAAGCTCGGACTGACGCAGGAAGAGCTTGCCGCAAGGACCGAGCTGACGAAGGGGTTCATTTCACAGCTGGAAAACGATATCACGTCGCCTTCGATCGCGACGCTGATCGATATTCTGGAGGCGCTCGGGACCGATATTTCCGCGTTCTTCAACGACCGCTCGGACGCGCGCGTGGTCTTCACGCCGGACGATACGTTCGAGAAGGAGGATGAGGAGGCGGGAAACGCGATCCGCTGGCTCGTGCCGAACGCGCAGAAAAACGCGTTGGAGCCGATCCTTGTAACGATTCTGCCCGGCGGACAGACCGAGGAGCTTGACCCGCACGAGGGCGAGGAATTCGGGCACGTGCTGTCCGGCGGCGTGACGCTCGTCGACGGCGACGCGAAGTACCGCGTCAAAAAGGGCGACAGTTTTTACCTGCACCCGCAGGGCGTTCACTATCTCTTCAATCACGGAAAAACACCGGCGAAGGTGCTCTGGATCAGCACGCCGCCGTCATTTTAAGGGGGGCATATGGAAAGCAGCAAGCATCTCATTGAACTGGTCGACATCAGCAAGGATTACAACGGGGACGTGGCGCTCGACCACATCAATCTCTACATCAACGACGGCGAGTTTCTGACGCTCTTAGGCCCGTCTGGCTGCGGCAAAACGACGATGCTGCGCATCATTGCGGGGTTCATCACACCGTCCTCCGGCATGCTGAAAATGAACGGTGTCGACATCGCGAAGGTCCCGCCGCACAAGCGTGAAATCAATACGGTCTTCCAGAAGTACGCACTGTTCCCGCATCTCAACGTGTTCGACAACATCGCGTTCGGCCTGAAGATCAAGAAGACGCCGAAGGCGCAGATCAAGGAAAAGGTCGAAAAGATGCTGAAGCTCGTCAATCTCGAGGGCTATGAAAAACGCTGGATCGATCAGCTTTCCGGCGGTCAGCAGCAGCGCGTCGCGATCGCGCGCGCGCTCGTCAACGAGCCGAAGATCCTGCTGCTTGACGAACCGCTCGGCGCGCTCGACCTGAAGCTCCGGCAGGAGATGCAGGTGGAGCTGAAGCGCATGCAGCGGCAGCTCGGCATCACGTTCGTCTACGTCACGCACGATCAGGAAGAGGCGCTGACCATGTCCGATACGATCGTGGTCATGAAGGACGGCGTGATCCAGCAGATCGGCAAGCCGACCGATATCTATAACGAGCCGAAGAATCCGTTCGTTGCGGACTTCATCGGCGAGAGCAACATTGTTCCGGGTCTCATGCTCGAGGACTACAAGGTCCGCATGAACGGCGTCGTGTACCGCTGCGTGGACGCGGGCTTCGGCAAGAACGTCGAGGTCGACGCGGTCGTACGTCCCGAGGACATCGACATCGTTCCGCCCGAAAAATCGAAGGTCTCCGGCACGGTCGCTTCGGTCGTGTTCATGGGCGTGCACTATGAGATCTGTGTGGACTGCGGCGGTTACGAATGGGTCGTGCATACGACCGACTACGCAGCGGTCGGAAGCCGCGTCGGCATCGCGATCCCGCCGGATGCGATCCATATCATGAAAAAGACGCGCAGCAACAACATCTTCGACGCGGAGGTCTGGCCGGGCGATGGCGCGATCTATATCGACGATGTCGCGTTCCCGTGCGACGGGCTCGAAGCCTATGAAAACAAAGAGATCGCGATCGTCAGCATCGCACCCGAAAACGTGCATCTCGTTGCGCCGCAGGACGCGAAACTCACCGGTACGGTCAAGGCGTGTATGTTCCTCGGTACGCACTACGAGATCACGGTCTCGTGCGAGGAGAACGACTGGATCGCGCATTCGCAGGACTTCATGGAAGACGGCGAAGAGGTCGGTATCTTAGTCGATCCCGACAAGATGGAGCTGACAAAAAAGGAAGACGACGAATCCGAAGAAACCGAAAAGTCCGAGTCCGTTACGCGTGAAGAGTAAGGGGGCAGGGACATGAAGCGAAAATTCTTTGCTTATCCGTATATCGTCTGGATGATCCTGTTCATCGCCGTGCCGATGCTGTTCATCTTCTACTACGCGTTCAACGTGGACGGAACGTGGACGACGGAGCGGTTTCTGTCGACGATTTCGGACAAGGATACGTGGTCGGTCCTATGGCGCAGCATCGTGATGGCGTTTGAAACGACGGCCATCTGCCTGCTGCTCGGATACCCGATCGCATACATTCTGTCGAATATGAAGAAATCGGTCGCGGGCTTCATCTCGATCCTGTTTTTCGTTCCGATGTGGATGAACTTCGTGCTTCGCACCTACGCGTGGAGCGCGATCATCGAGTATGCGATCCCGGATCTGTTCCACGTGGAAAACACGCTGACCGATTTGCCGGGCGGAAAAACGATCGCCGTTCTGCTCGTCATGGTATACGACTTTCTGCCGTTCATGATCATGCCGCTTTACAATACGCTTTCCAAGATGGACAAGAGCCTGATCGAAGCGTCGCGTGATCTCGGCGCGGATGGATTGACGACGTTCCTGCGCGTCGTGCTGCCGCTTTCGGTACCCGGCATCGTTTCCGGCATCACGATGGTGTTCGTTCCGTCGATCACGGCGTTCACCGTTCCGGAGCTGATCGGCAACGGCGACTACAGCCTGTACGGAAACAAGATTGAGCAAGCGTTTAAAAGCGGCAATATTTCCGGCTATTCCGTCGGCTCGACGCTTTCGATCGTTCTGCTGATCCTCGTCATCATCAGCACGGTGATCATGAATCGGTTCGATAAGGACAAGGAGGGGGGCAGCATTCTGTGAAACAGATCGCATCGTTTTTCCGTAAGTTTTTAAAAGGCTTCGGCAGCATCTCCCGCATCGTCTGGAAACAGATCAAGGGACCGATGAAGTATTTCTATCTGGGGCTCATGATCCTGTTCCTGTACCTGCCGATCATCTACTTGATCATCTACTCGTTCAACGTGTTTCCCGCAAACCGGCGCGGCGTGATCAGCTATAAGAACCTCGGAAAGTGGAACGGGTTCACGTTCGACAACTACGGCAAGGTCTTCACCAACAAAACCAAAGAAGCGGTTCTTTTGACCCTCGAGATCGCGTTTGCGTCCAGCATCGTTGCGACGATCCTCGGAACGGCGGCGGCGATCGGCATCATGCTCATGAAGAAACGCACCCGCACGGCAGTGCTCTCCGTTTCGCAGCTTCCGATGGTCAATCCGGACCTCGTCACGGGCATCACGTTCATGATGCTGTTCGAGTTCGTCAGCATGCTGCTGGCCAAATTGGGAGGGGCGAGAGTCAACGACTTTCTCCGGCTGATGATCGCGCACATCTCTTTCAGCGTTCCGTACGTGATCTTCTCGGTGACGCCGCGTCTCAAGCAAAGCTCCGATATGCTCTATGAAGCCGCGCTCGACCTCGGTTGTTCACCGCTCAAGGCGTTGTGGAAGGCCGTGATACCGGACATCATGCCGGGGATCACGTCCGGATTCATCATGGCGCTCACCATGTCGCTGGACGACTTTGTCGTCAGCTACTTCGCCACCGATAAGCTGCAGACGCTGTCGGTACTGATCTACGCGGATACGGCGCACGGCAACATCGGCGTCAACCCCGCGCTTGCGACGATCATCTTTATCCCGCTCGTGGCGATGCTCGTCGGCGTCAACGTCCGCAGACTTGCCAAGGAACGGGAGTATGAAATTCAGAATAAAAAAGTGAAAATGAAAAAGGTATAAGCAGAAAGGGGAACAAGAAATGAAAAAGTGGTTGTGTCTGTTGCTAGCGGCTGTTATGCTGCTCGGTCTGGCGGCATGTGAAAAGAAAGGCAGAGATTCCGACAAAGAGAACAATGCCGAAACGGTTGAACCCGCACCGGAGCCCTCGGGGGATGATGACGGCATCTTTGCCGACGGCGATCAGTATTCCTTCATCGGCGGCGAGCTGAACGTACTGAACTGGGGCGAATACATCGATCCCGAACTGATCGAGATCTTCGAAAAAGAGACCGGCGTTACGGTCAACTATATCGAGATGACCAGCAACGAGGAAATGCTGATCAAAATGCGCTCTTCCGACAGCAGCTATGACCTCTGCTTCCCGTCGGATTATATCATCGAACAGATGATCCGTGAGGATATGCTGCAGCCGCTGGATTATTCCAAGATCCCGAATGTGAAGAATATCGACCCGAAGATGACGGAGATCACCAACGTCTTCGATCCGGGCAACAAGTATTCCGTCCCGTATATGTGGGGCACGGTCGGTATTCTCTACAACACGAAGAAGGTCGACGATCCGGTCACGAGCTGGGGGATCCTTTGGAACGAGAAGTATGCCGGCAAGATCTGGATGTATGACAGCGTTCGCGATACGATCGGCATCACGCTGAAGTATCTCGGCTACGATCTCAACACTCGCAGCGAGGCGGAAGTTGCCGCCGCGCGTGACAAACTGATCGAGCAGGCGCCGCTTCGCAAGGGCTTCGGAACGGACAACATGAAGACCTCCATGGTCAACGGTAAGGCTGCGATCGCGGTCATCTATTCAGGAGACGCATTCGCCTGCATCGAGGAGAATCCGGACCTTGCGTACGTGGTTCCCGAAGAGGGCAGCAACGTCTGGTTCGACAACGTGATCATTCCGAAGAGCGCGCAGAACATCGAAGCCGCGCATGCGTTCATCAACTTCCTGAACGACGGAAAAATCGCAGCACGCAACACGGAATACATCTGTTATTCTACGCCGAACAAAGCGGCGATGGATCGCCTGGACGCGTACTTCACCGAGAACGAGACCTACAATCCGCCGGCGGAAGTTCTCGCACGCTGCGAGGTCTTCCACGATCTCGGCGATTTCGTTGAAGTTTTCAACGCCGCCTGGAGCAAGATCAAGTCGTCCAACTGAGGAGGTTCGTATGGAACAGCTCAGGAAAACGCTGCGGGATCTGATGTCGATCGACAGCACGACCGGATTCTTTGTGGACATGGACAACTATCTGCTTGCCGAAGCGAAGCGCATGGGATTTGAGGCTGTGCAGCTCAACAAGGGCGGCGTGCGGTTCGACCTCGGCGGCGAAGGCAACCCCGTCACGATCGCCGCGCACGTCGACGCGATCGGTCTCATGGTCCGTCAGATCAACGCGGACGGAACGTTGGCCGTCATCAAAGTCGGCGGCGTGCATCCGTACTACGCGCTCGACTGGAACTGCCGCGTGCATGCCAGAAACGGCAAGATCTACACCGGAACGGTTCGCCGTAAGAACCCGAGCGTGCATTTGATGAGCGCGACCGAGAAGGAAACGCCGATGGATCTTGATACGAACCTCGTGCTTTTGCTGGACGAGGATGTGTATTCCCGCGCAGACGTCGAAAAGCTCGGGATTACCTGCGGCGATCAGGTCGCGATCGAAACGCGCTATCTGGAGACGGAGAACGGCTTCATCAAAAGCCGTTATCTGGACGACAAGGCGAGCGCTGCAACGCTGCTGCGTCTTGCGCAGCGGGTCGCGGACGGCGAAGTAAAGCTCAACCGCAAGGTCAGCCTGCTCTTCACCGAGTACGAAGAGATCGGTCACGGCGGCGCCTGCGGCATCCCCGCGGACACGCGCGACCTCATCGCGGTCGACATCGGCTGCATCGGGCTCGATCACGACAGCAGCGAGCACAAGGTCACGATCGCCACGAAGGACGCGTCGTTCCCGTACCACACCGTACTGACCGACGAGCTTGTCAGGCTCTGCGAAAAGAACGGCATCCCGTACGCGCTCGATATGATGGTCCCGAGCTACGGATCCGACGCGGACGTTTCCCTTCGCGCGGGCTACGACGTGCGTCACGCACTGATCGGACCCGGCGTTCGCGAAACGCACGGCTACGAGCGTACGCATGAGGACGCATTAAAAGCGACGCTTGCGCTGATCTCGGCGATCGTCGAGGCATAATCGAAAATACGGGGCACAGTCGGAAATTCCGGCTGTGCTTTTTGCATTTTGGGAAGAAGTATGATACACTCAAATGATTCCCGAAAGAAAGGAAAACGAATGAACATCACGCTTGCGCCGATGACGGATGAGATGTATCACCGCTATCTCAAAGAATATGACAATGATCCGGATCTGTATCTTCCGGGGCAGACATACACACATTACGTATACAGCGAGGAACGCGCAGAGCAGTACATCAAACGGCAGAAGACGCTCCATCGCATTCCGCTTGCGATCCTTTTAGACGACGAAATCGTCGGTGAGATCGTCATCAAAAATATCGAACCGCATCGCAGCGCGACGTTCGGGATCGCGTTGAAAAACGCACGTTATAAAGATCAGGGAATCGGTACGGAGGCGGAACGGCTGCTGATCCGGTACGTGTTTGACACGCTCGGCATTCCCGCTCTGTTCGCCAATACGGTTCGATCGAACACGAGAAGCCAGCATATCCTCGAAAAGCTCGGATTCCGCTTCCTCCGCGAAGACGAGAACTTCCGCTTTTTCCGGCTCAACCGGGCTCCCGATACGCCCCGCGAAACGACAGAATGATGAAGGGCTGTGATCATTTACTGCATCAACGCAACCGACGGTTGCATTATCGACCCGATGCCGGGATATTACAACTTGCGCTTACGCGCATAACCTTGGGCTACGCGCCATTTTTTCTTTTGGACAGACCGAAGGTAAAGAGGAAGACCAGCAGCAACCCGAAGCCGGAGGCGAGAAGCACCGAAGCAAGGTCGAAGGTATGACGCAGCATGACTGCGCCGCTTGCGAGCGTCGGAACGGCCGTGTCCGGGCAGAACAGCGGGGTCAGCGCAAGCGCGATCGCGGCGGAACAGATCGCGTACAGAAGTTTGACAAGCAGGTAGCGCACATAGGAAATCGGAAAAGCGGAAGCCGTCTGAAGCAGAACGGCGGCGCCGCCGAGCTGCAGAAAGAATGCCGAGAGCGCAAGCCGAGCCTGCAGCGGCATCGCTGCGAGCGCGATTTTCCGAACGCCGCAGGTCATTTCAAAAAGGCCGGTTGATACAGCGCCGACCGTCGTTTCCGGAAGGTTCAAGAGCGCGGCAATCGCGCGGAACAGGCCTGCCGCCTCGAGCAGCGCACCGAGCACGGAGGCAAGCACGAGACAACCGAGAATCGCCGCGATCGAGCGGACACCGTCCCCGATCGCGTCTGACAGATTCGCGCCTGATGCGGGCGGCGCGGCTGTATCGCCGTACGTCAGCTTTGACAGCGGGATCAAGCCGAAAAGCGCAGGGACATATATGCCGATCAAAAGCGGCCCCGCGGTTCGCGGATCGGCGAAAAAGCCGATGGCTACGACGGAAATGATGAATACGGGATTGGGCAGATTGCAGCAGGCACACGCCTTTTTTGCTTCGCCGGGCGATAAAACGTTCAGCGTACACAGCCTTGCGGAGAGCTTTGCGCCGACGGGGTATCCGCCGAGCGCCCCGAAGAGCAGCAGAAAGAACGGCTGAAACCGTTTCGGGACCCGGAAGAAGAGATCGCTTCGGCCAAGCAGCGACGCGGCGATCAGATACGGAAGCAGGGACGGCAGCACGCGCGTCCACCATAAAAGCGCCGCTTCCGATGCGGCGGCGAATGCCGCGTCGGGCGCAGCGATCAATCCGAAGAGAAGCAGCAGCGGCAGAATCCGGTTAATAATCATAGAAAATCGTATGCCATGCCCGATCCGGGTAGACTACGATTGCATAGCCCTTCGGATCTCCGGCAGAGCATGAGCGGCTGCGGCGCGGCCGAATGCGATGCATTTGCCGACGTCGTGCGGGACGAGACGATCCATGAAGGAAACGTCCGGACGGATCAGTACGTTTGCGCCGCAAGGACACAGACGCTCGATTGCGGCGCGCATGATGTCGACCGAACGGAACGCGATGCGATACATGTTCGGGCGTGGGTCCCGATACGGCGGCGTGATCGAAAGGTCTACGCCGATCACGACGTCCGCTCCGTTTTGTCGCAGGATATCCACCGGAATGGATTCAACCGTTCCGCCGTCGATGTACGTCCGGCCCTCCAGCCGTGCAGGCCGCAGAAGCCCCGGAATCGCAATACTGGCCCGAACCGCCCTGTACAGGGAACCGCTATGAAAGTAATGTGTTTCCCCGGATTCGAGATCCACACCAGAGCACCAGAAGGGAATGCAGGTTTCGGAAAACGTCCGGTCTCCGGTTACGATACGGCACAGCTTTGCAAACTTGTTTCCGGAAAAGAAGCCGGATCGAAACGGATTCGGCAGATCGAGTACGTCGCGTCTGACAAGCCTCACGGCGTATGCGCTGAGCGCGTACAGGTCCATTCCGGCGGCGTAGGCCGCGCCGAAGAACGCGCCGACGGACGCGCCGGAGATCAGGTCGATCGGGATGCCCGCCTCCTCTAGAACTTGCAAAACACCGATATGCGCCATGCCGCGCATGCCGCCGGAGCCGAGCGCAACGCCGATCCGTTTCCTGTTTTTCTGCATACAATCACCTGCCGCCGTTTTTCGGTTAGTATGCGCCGATCGGGTCCGCGTATGCAAAAAGCCCGATCCGCGAGAAACTCGAACAGGCTGTTGGGAAGGGTGACGGAATTCTCGTTCTTCTCGAGGGAGCTATACTTACGTATGCGACCGAGAGAAAACGAGGATAGTTTGCGGCAAATAAATAAAAAGAAAAGGCA
>JAFOTD010000046.1 GCA_017388175.1 Clostridia bacterium
GGCGACAAGGTGAAGGTGTCCATCCGCTTCCGCGGCAGACAGATCACCAAGGGCGAAATGGGCGAGGACGTCATGGAGAGTTTCTTCGACATGGTATCCGACGTCGCGGTGAAGGAACGTCCCCCGAAACAAGAGGGCAGAAACATGTTTATGGTGCTCGCACCGAAAAAGTAATCGAAAGTATCAGCAGGAGGAACTATTATGCCGAAGATCAAAACCCATCGCGGCGCAGCAAAGCGTTTTTCCGTGACGAAGTCCGGCAAAATCAAGCGCGCTAAGGCTTATAAGAGCCACATTCTCACCAAAAAGACCACCAAGAGACTTCGCGGTCTGCGTCAGACCGGCTACATCGCCGAGGAAGAACAGAAGAAAGTCCGCGAGCTGATCCCGTATAAGTAAGGAGGAAAACAACCATGGCAAGAATTAAGAGAGCAGTCAACGCCGTTAAGAAACGCCGTAAGGTCCTCCGCCTCGCAAAGGGCTACTACGGAGCAAAGAGCAAGCAGTACCGTGCGGCAAGCCAGCAGGTCATGAAGTCGATGGCATATGCGTACGTCGGCAGAAAGCTCAAGAAGCGTGAATACCGCAAGCTGTGGATCGCCCGTATCAACGCAGGCGCCCGCATGAACGGCACCACCTACAGCCGCCTCATCAACGGCCTGAAGCTCGCCAACGTCGACATCAACCGCAAGGTTCTCGCGGACCTCGCGATCACCGACATGAACGCGTTCGCGAACCTTTGCGAGATCGCAAAGGCAGCGCGCAACTGAGTTTTTCGCATCACACCCCCGGATCGCCCGGGGGTGTTTTCTGTTTCGCCCGCGTAAAGATCCCTGACAGCCGTTCGGGATGACAAGGGCGCTTTGCTGCGCAGGCTCAGAGGCTTTGCCACTCGGAGAGGGAAGGCTTTTAGCGTGTTCAGAGGCTTCGCCCCTCAAAGAGGGTGGAGAAGCTGTCACCGACAGGTGACTGATGAGGGGGTGTTCTGATCCGCGAAAAGCTCTGCGCTTTTCTGCGTACCACCTCATCCGACGGCTTACGCCGCCGTATACACTCCACTTCGTTTCGTTGTCGCGGTGCCGTCGCGCGTCAGGTCGTGCGTCGCCATCTCTTCCCCCTCGAGGGAAAGGTCTTTGGTTTCGCTCAATCCGAGGCTTCTCCTCGAGGAGAAGCTCCGCGAAGCGGTGATGAGGTGTTGCGCTGCCGGATGAGATCCTTCGCTTCGTGCACGGTGACGTATTGCGCAAAGCGGCTGAAATCCGCAGTTGACATTCGCGGATTTGTGCGATACAATATCCCTTGCGTTGAAGGTGTTTTGTACCGTCCGAACGCAGTGAAAGAGAGCCTCCGCCGCGGCTGAAAGCGGGGGAACAGGGCACGGACGGGAAGTTTCAGCACCGGAGCATCTCATTTTATGAGCGCGTCCCCGCGTTATCGGGGAAACGAGAGAAGGGCTTTGCCCTTAACTTGGGTGGTACCGCGGAATTGGTTTTTCGTCCCATGCTGAAAAAGCATGGGCTTTATTTTTACAAGGAGGACACTATGGCAATGACGATGCAGGAGCTGCGGGAGCAGTTCTATGAAAAACTGCAGCAGGCGAACGCCGCGGAAGCGTTCGAGGAGCTGCGGGTACGCTATCTCGGCAAAAAGGGCGAGATTACGGGGCTTTTGAAAAACATGGGTGCGATCGCGCCCGAGATGCGCAAGGAATACGGCGCGAAGGTCAACGCACTGAAGGATGAGGTCGAGGCAAGCATCAAACGCCGCATCGAGGAAGCGCACGCGCGTGAGCTTGAAATGCGTATCGCGGCGACCGAGCGTTATGACCTTTCCCTTCCGAGTACGCTTTCGGAAGGCAGCTATCATCCGATCACGCTCGTGCAGCGCGAGGTCGAGCAGATCTTTGCTTCGATGGGCTTCACGATCGAGGATTATGACGAGATCGTCGACGATTACCACTGCTTCGAGGCGCTGAACATCCCGAAGCACCATCCCGCGCGCGACATGCAGGATACGTACTATCTCAGTAACGGGCAGCTCTTAAAGACACACACGTCCGCCGCGCAGAACGCGATTATGCGGAAGTACGGCGCGCCGCTTCGCGCGATCTTCCCGGGCCGGTGCTTCCGCAACGAGAGCACCGACGCCTGCCATGAGAATACGTTCTTCCAGATGGAGGGGATCATGATCGACGAGAACATCTCGATCTCGAACCTGATCTACTTCATGAAAACGATGCTTTCGGAGGTCTTCCGGCGCGACGTAAAAGTCCGTCTCCGTCCGGGCTTCTTCCCGTTCGTCGAGCCGGGCTTCGAGCTCGATATCTCCTGCGCGATCTGCGGCGGCAAGGGCTGTCCGTCGTGCAAGAACAGCGGCTGGCTCGAGCTTTGTCCGTGCGGCATGATCCACCCGAACGTATTGAAGGCGGGCGGCATCGACACAGAGAAGTATACGGGCTTCGCGTTCGGGCTCGGGCTCACGCGGCTTGCCATGATGAAATACGGGATCAAGGATATCCGCGATCTGAACAGCGGCAATTTGAAGTCCCTCGACCAATTCGTGAAGTAAGGAGGCAGAACCATGAAAGTTTCCATGAACTGGATCTCGGAATACGTTGATCTTTCCGGGCTTGATATCGAGGACCTGATCCATCGCTTCACGCTGTCCACCGCCGAGGTGGAGGACGTCTATCATTACGGCGCGGAGGTCAACGGCGTCGTCGTGGCCGAGATCACGAAGATCGAGGAGCACCCGAATTCCAAAAAACTCCATCTTCTGGAGCTGAATCTCGGCGATCACACCGATCGCTGCGTGTGCGGCGCGCAGAACGTGCGGGTCGGTATGCGCGTGCCGTTCGCGCCTTTGGGCGCTTCCGTCAAAGGGATGACGATCGGCGAAGCCACGATCGCGGGCGTCAAATCCTGCGGGATGTGCTGCTCCGCGACTGAGCTCGGCATTGCGGATTCGTCTTCGGGTCTATTGGAGCTTCCCGAAGACGCGCCGCTCGGAATGCCCGTAAAGGAACTGTACGCGATCGACGATATCGTGTTCGAGGTGGACAATAAGTCGCTCACGAACCGTCCCGATCTGTGGGGACATTACGGCATTGCGCGCGAGTTTTCCGCGATCGCAAAGCGCCCGCTAAAGCCTTTGGAACTTGACGACCTCGCAAAATACGACGCGCTCGATCCGGTTCCGCTCGGGTTCATCGACCCGGAGCTTTGCTATCGCTATTCCGCGATCCGCGCGGAGCACGTGCAAAAGAAGGTCAGCCCGATCGACATGCAGATCCGGCTCTACTACTGCGGCATGCGCGCGATTTCTCTGCTTGCCGACCTGACCAACTACGTTATGCTCGAGCTCGGTCAGCCGACGCACGCGTTCGATTCGCGCATGGTCGGCACGATCGGCGTGCAGCGCTTCCCCGAAGTTTTCGCGTTCAAGACGCTTGACGGCACGGAGCGGAAGATCGATCCCGAAACGCTGATGATCACAAGCGACAATCATCCCGTCGCGGTCGCGGGCGTCATGGGCGGCGAAAACAGCGAAATCGTAAGCGATACGGATTCGGTCACGCTCGAATGCGCGACGTTCTCGGCGGTCTCCGTGCGCAAGACTTCGAGCCGCATCGGACTCAGAACCGACGCGAGCATGCGCTATGAAAAGACGCTCGATCCGGAGCTTTGCGCGCTTGCGGCTGGCAGATTCTTAAAGCTTCTCCTTTCAATCGACCCGGAAGCGAAGGTGACAAGCCGCTATACCGATTGCTGGCAGTATCACTATCCGGAGATCGAGCTGCACTTCGACAAGAAATTCGTCGACCGCTATACCGGCATCGACATCTCCGACGAACAGATCGCGGACACGCTCACGCGGCTCGGCTTCGGCGTGAAACAGGACGGCGCTTCGTTCGACGTGACGGTTCCGTCGTGGCGCGCGACCAAGGACGTGACGATCCCCGCGGACGTCATCGAGGAGATCACCCGCATCTACGGCTATGACAACTTTCAGATCGAGACCACGATGAGCGCGCTGCGCCCGGTCCTGCCGAGCACGATCAAGGCGGATGAGGCTGCGGTCAAGGACGCTTTGGTCAAGACGTTCGGGCTCCACGAGGTGCATACGTATCTCTGGTGCGACGCGAAAAAGCTGAACGATCTGAAGATCCCGCTGCCCGAAAACGTGCGCTTGCTGAACGGCATGAATCCGGACGCGACGGTGCTCCGTACCGCAATGATGCAGACGCTTTTGCCCGTGCTGAAAGAGAACCGCTTTTATGCGCCGTCATTCGGCGTGTTCGAGATCGGCAGAACCGTCAAAGGACAAAAAGCGGACGGAACGGCAAACGAGCGCAGAACGCTCGGCGTCGCGCTGCTCTCGCACGAGAAGGAGCGTACCGTGTTCCTTTCCGCGCGCGATATGATCGCGTCGATCCTGTACGATATCCGCAGGATCCGCCCGACGTTCGAGCGCGTACAGCCGATCAACGCGTGGGAGCATCCCGCAAACACCGCGGCGATCATCTTGGACGGCAAAACGATCGGCACCATGTCGACCGTGCATCCCGAGGTTGCGGCGGAGATCGACAAAAAGGCTTCGCTCGTCACGCTCGAGCTCGACATGGACGCGCTTTCCGAGATCAAGGGCGCGGAGCTTACGTATCACGAAGCGTCCCGCTTCCCGGGCATCGACATCGACCTTTCGTTCGTTCTGGATAAGAACGCGACGTTTGCCGACGTCACCGGCCCGTTCTTTGCGGATCGCGACGAAACGCTGCAGAACATTTCGCTCGTTGATCTTTACGAAGCGGACATTAAGAGCATGACGATCCGGCTTTCGTTCGTATCGCCCGTTAAGACGCTTCAGAAGGCGGAGGTGCAGGCGTACATCGACCGCATCCTCAAGGTTCTTGCGGAAAAGAACATTCGCCTGCGCAGCGTATAAGAAATGAAAAAGGTGGGACTGTTAGGAAGCCGGGGGTAAGTTCAAAAGCCTTCTCCTTCGAGGAAAAGGTGGCAGGCAAGCTTGCGAGCCTGACGGATGAGGTGTTTGCTTTCGCTATATATTTGACACCGCAGATATTACTAGACAATGGCTTTGAATTCTTAGATGGGAGATACTATTGTGAAGATATTGTCATTGAAGGCATCACGTTTTTGACCAAGATAGGTGACAAATGCAATGACAACATTTATGAAGTGCACAAGTTACAACATGTTTTGCGAGACTACGGTCATAAAGAATTAGCAGACAACTTCATTGTGAAACTAGAAAGCTTGAACTTGTGCAAAAAAGAAGCACCTGAATTAGCATGAACAACTAATACAGATGCTTCAATCTAAATAGTTGCAAATAATTTACAGCATTAGTAATATGTATACAAGATATAGTATGCCAATTGCTATGCCGATTATGTCTGCAAACAAGTCGCTAACAGTTCCTGCCCCTTTCTTCATCCATCTGTCCCATACTACTTCTTTTAAGAAACCAATGAAAAATGTTAGCATTGCACTAACAAAAATGTCTTTGAACAACCCAAAAAAC
>JAFOTD010000106.1 GCA_017388175.1 Clostridia bacterium
CCGGATATGATAGTGCCTGCCGTTATAGGTGAATTCGACTTCCGGATTCTTTGTAAGATAGGCCACGAACGCATCCTTACCGCCGGATGTCCATGTCAGTGGCAGACCGGCCGCAATAAACACATCCGCTTCCGTGACCCTTTCCGTGGAAAGCTCCTCCGCGATGGCGGCAAGGGTCAGGATGTAATAATCCTGATCCAAAACCTTATTGCCGAGAAACTCCTTGTGACCTTCGCCGATCAGATAATACTTGTTCTCAAATACCAAGAGATTCCTGGTAAACAACGGTTCGGAATCGTATGTAAGGATTCCGGTGGGAAAGCAGCGGTTGGCGGTTTTCATGTTGCCGTAGCCGTGGTCGATCCCGATGATGATGGTGTTGTCCTTTGTCCGCTTCATTTGTATACCTCCTATTGTTTTGTGATTTGCCGTCTTACGGCTGAAGCGATTGTGTTCCCTTCCTGCTAGCAGTGCGATACGTTTTTGTGCCGATAAGCACCACCTCCTTTCTGATTTCTTTTCCGAAACCACTCCGCGGTGCCAAAATGGTGGGAGTAGTTAACATAATATTGAATCCGTCAACATAACAGCCGATTGCACGTGCAAAATATGTTTTCAGATTTTTCATGCACAAGTCCTTTTTATTGGATAGATATTGTTTTAGAATAGTATTGACTGGGAGTTGACTGGGATTGATCAGAAAGGATATCGGAAATGCGAAAGTATTGGATTCCGAAAATCTCCGCAATCCATGTGATTACGGCAAGCGAAGTGTATCATGATGGGCGAGAGTATTCGTTCGATTGTAACCGCCCGCAGGATGCATATTATATGGAAATGACACAGCAGGACGAATGTGCGTTGTTCGATCAGCTGCAATTTCTGCTCGGTGTTTCCTATACCGAAAACTGCCTTTCAGATGTGATTGTGTTTCTGGACTTTGAAGGCATCTTCAACCGGAAATTGACCGCGAAAGCGATTGAACTGCAGGATGCGGCGCAATGTCTGTTCCGCCCGGAAGGGTTCAGAATGGATCTCGGAAGCGGATGGCACCGTTACATTGCCTTTGAGCGTTCTTCAAGCATGAGTAAGGACAGTGTGCTGTCGTTTATCCGCGCTGATCTGTACGAACCATTAAAGGAACGCATACAGCTTGGTATGCACATCGGCAACTGCAAACTTGCCAAACTTTATGCATATAACGGGCTAATGTTCACCAGCGGGATACGCCGTGAGCACCCATCCTTGCTTTCCGATCGGCATATAGTAGTCATTCCGAATCCGACCTATGCTGTTCGGAATGTACAAGCGATCACCGTGAAAGACGACGGTACCGATCTGCCTGTTCGCACCTATTCGCGAATTGAACAGAACATGAACATCGAAGTCAAGGAGTACGACGGCGAAGGGCTGCTGTCGAAAAAGGTTGCAGATTGGCTTGATCCCGTGCATGACCATCACTCGTTTCAGATTCGCCTGCCGTATATCAAGGGTGTTCTGCATGAAGTAGATTTCAAAAAGCTGTTCCGCGAACTGCGCGTGACCGAGATCGTCGATCTGTGGGGCGAACGTCACCCGGTCGATGAAGTGGAGATTATTTTGACTGAGAGCATGTGCAAAGGGCTCGGGTGGATGAAAGAAGCAGGTGTATCGTGGAAGGAATTCTTTGTACGCTGCCGTGCCTACCGCCACGCGTTGTATATCTCCGGGCAATACAAGGTAAAGTCCACGCCTACGGTAGAGCTGAACTATCAGTTTTTGAATACGCTCTCGTTAACCGCCGAGGAGTTCCGGCCGCGCGATTTGCCGTTTGGTTGGGTTCACTCCCCTGCCGACGATCCGCGTTCATGGCTGACGAAGCAGACCGAACTCTCCTATTACAATTTGCTTGCCGCTCCTGACGGGCAGCGCGAGTATCTATCCGAAGATGCGGATAATGAATATTTATCGCTTGTGTCACCGCAGCGGCAGCGGGCTATGCTGATTCGTGCAAACCCACGTTTTATGGGAGAACTGATGTTTACCAAGGCGCTTACAGCGCGTGCAGAGCATATTCGGCAGGAATACAGTTTGGGGCATCTGCTTGTCACCGGCGATAACCGCTACCTTTCTGACGATCTGATGCGGCTCCTTGCTGAGATCATAAAAACATCTGCCGGCGAAGGCAAGGCGTATACAGTGCTTTCAAAGGAGTTCCTGTCGGAAAACACAATATATGCGCCGCTTTCCCACTATTCGGAACAGTCAAAGTATCTGCTGCTTCGCAGCCCGCATATCGCACGAAACGAGGAGGTAACGGCATTCCCGCTGAAGAAGATCGGGAAATACCGGAAGAAGTATCTTTCGCATCTCGGTGATGTGGTAATGGTCGATTCGCGTTCACTGATCCCGGAGCGGTTGGGCGGTGCGGATTACGACGGGGATTATGTGAAGACGATCGCAGAGCCGATGATCCTAAAGCACATTCCGGACAGCAACGATCTGCCCGTGCTGCATATCCCGGCAGCACAAGGAACGGAAGCGGATGCAAATGACTGGCTGATGCGTTTCTTGACGGTCAAAAATACGTTTTCGCAGCGGATCGGACAGATCAGCAATGCGGCTCTCCGCCGCGGCATCGCCGCGTATAACGAAAACGCAACGTCCGATCAGAAGCAAAAATGCCGTGAAGAGACGGAAACGCTTGCAATCCTGACAGGATTGGAGATCGACTCCGCAAAAACAGGCGTCAAGCCGAATCTAGATGCGTATCTCAACGATCAGAGCCATGTGAAAAGCTTGTTTCTGCAATACAAGGATAAGCTGGAACGCCTTGAAAAACGACACTGGTATGATCCCACTCCGAAAGAAGCGTTGACTGAGTTCTTTTATAAGCCGGAATGGAAACGGATAACCTCGAATCTTGAACGATTGCCATACTGCGCGTGGATGCTAAAGGAGCAGACACCGCCGCATTTTCCGGAACCGGCAACCGATTCCGAATTGTTTTCTTTCGCACGGGAACCGGGCTGGGAAACACAGATTGATCCGAAAGCGATTGTTCGTATGAAGGAAGTGATTGCCGCATACGAAACGGCACAGACGCGCTGTCGCATTCGGTATTACAGTGCAAAGGACTACTCGCATCTATCCGATATACAGAGAATTTTGACCTCCCGTGGGCAGGAAGAGCTGTACGATCCGATCAAGCTATATGAAGCGGTCAACTCATTCAGCAGCGCGCATATCCGTGCCGCATTGGAATTGGTACAATCCCAACAGTGGCAGTTTACGGCAAAAGAGGATCGACCGTTGTTTCTCGAACAGCTCTATCCCCTGTTCGGCGTCGGTGCGAAGCAATATGAGGACTTGTTCTGCGATTTTCGCAACAGCGGCTTCCGTGTCTTGGGCGATGTGCTTGTCGATCTTGTGCGACTGCATCGAAGCGAAGAAGCGAGCGATCACCTGATTCGCAAAAAGGATTCCGATCTGCAAAAACGGATGCTGATCGGATGCAAGGATTCCCGCAATCCGCAGGCGCAAATCCTTCGGAATTGTCGGGAAGTTGTTTCCTCCAAGATGCGGGAATATATGACGGATAATCTTACGTCGGAAGAAGCTGTTATGGCAGCAATCGTGCTCGGAAAGCGAAGGTTTGCCTTGGAGGTATATCCCGGCGTGGTGAAATCGCTTTGCTGCACGGAAGAAAAGACGGAAAGGAGGCTGTTTCAAAGATGATGACAGAATGGCAGGAATGTATGCAATACCTGCATTTCCCGGACTATGAATGCGACGATCCGCAGGATCATCGCTATATGAGTGGGTTTCACTTCGGAATGTTCAAAAAGATGATCGGCTTCGGACGCATTCTGACGCTGATTGCGAGGCGATACCTGTTCCATACCGAAACCGGCGAAATCGCATCCGGCGATCCCTATACGCGAATCGAGTATGCACGCCGTGCATTACTTGCATGGTGCAGCTTTTCCATCGCGTCAAAGCGGGAACCGCGCGTTTGTTTTCCCGAATTGCATGATGAGTTTCCGGAGCTTGTTACAAAGTCCGGCAGCGGTTGGCTGATTCGGCATTTCCGGCACCTTGTGAAAACGATTCGCAATGATGAGGACGAACTGTTCAGCGAAGAGACGCACGCGCTGATTAACGGGCTGTCACGAGGGTTCGGTACGCGTTGGGCACAGAAAGTGCGCCAGTTTCAAGTACCGATCTTCCAGACAAACACAAAGGGCGCGTGGACGCTACGCTTCGATGACATTCTCGCTGCTGCGCTCGATGCCGGACCGTTATCCAATGAGAAGGTCACTCTCCCTTCCGTTCTGATGCAGCGTCTGCAAGAAGAGTATCTTTCCAAGCGGGTGCGGGAAGTAACAGAAGCGGTGCTGTGCTACATCTATGCAAACCGTCAGCCCGACACGGAATGGGTTTTGTTCCCGGTCTGCAACTTCGGCGCACAATGGGGCACGGAATCGTTCGAGAAGAAATGGAAGCCCAAAATCCCAAAGTCCTTTGTTGTCTTTGAACAGTTCAGCGGCTCGCTGATACGGGCAAAGATCGTGGGACGAATTGACGATATGCCGTGCAAGCAAGAAGCAAATCCAAAAATATGATTGACAATATACTATATTTAGATTACAATATAATCAGTCCTCAAAGGAGAGATAGAAAATGGATATTGTCGGAGAACGGATTAAGAGCTTACGGGAAGGCGCCGGGCTTTCGCAGGCAAAAGTAGCCACCATACTGAATACGCAACAATCAGCCATCTTCCGCTACGAGAACAATGTATCGGAAATGCCTTATGCAATGCTGCTCCAGTATGCCGATTATTTTGATGTGTCCTTGGATTATCTGTTCGGGCGCACCGATTATCCACAAGGAAAGCTGTATGAATACCATACGCAGACGCAAACGGACAATCCCGAGCTAAAGCAGTTTATTGAAATGTGCTTCGATCCGTCCTCTGCCATGCACGCAAAATTCAAGGATGCTTTACTGTCCTTACTTTCGGGAGGTAAAGAAGGATGAACGGCGTCATCTATGCAAGATACTCCTCCGACAATCAGCGTGAGGAATCCATAGAGGGACAGATTCGTGAATGCTTGGAGTTTGCCGATCGACAGGGTATCAACGTCGTAGCGAATTATATCGACCGCGCGTTTTCTGCAAAAACGGATGACCGTCCCGATTTTCAGCGTATGATTAAGGACAGCGCAAAACACCTGTTCGACGTGGTCATTGTCTGGAAGCTCGACCGCTTCGCACGCAACCGCTATGATTCCGCTCGCAACAAGGCAATTCTGAAGAAGAATGGTGTTCGTGTTGTTTCGGCGAAGGAGAATATTTCGGATCGCCCGGAAGGCATTTTGCTGGAAGCCATGCTCGAAGGGTATGCTGAGTTTTATTCCGCCGAGCTTTCCGAAAAGGTTATTCGCGGCATGACCGAGAATGCGCTGAAATGCAAGTTCAACGGCAGTCAGATTCCCTACGGCTACTATGTTGGCGAAGACCGAAAGTATCATATTGAACCGACCGAAGCGAAGGTCGTACAGGAAGTTTACCGGCGTTATGCGGACGGTGAACCGTCCACACGGATCTGCAAGGACTTGAATGCGCGCGGTATTCGATCCAAGACCGGCAAAGATTTTACCTCAAGTGTAATCGTTTTTATGCTGCACAATCGAAAGTACACAGGCGAGTACCGATTCATGGATATTGTTGTCCCAGACGGTATGCCGCAGGTTATATCTCCGGAATTGTATGATCGAGTACAGAAGCGCTTTGCCCACAGCCGGAAAGCCCCTGCCCGTTTCAAATCAGATGTGGACTATCTGCTGACGACAAAGCTGTACTGTGGAAGATGCGGCGCATTCATGGCAGGTGAAAGCGGCACGAGCGGAACAGGCGAAACCTACCATTATTACAAATGCTCGAACGCAAAGCGCGGAAAAGGCTGCAAAAAGAAAGCTGTCCGGAAGGATGCGATCGAATATGCCGTAGTCAAATATACTGTTGATCACGCACTTTCCGAAGCCGGTATCAACCGCGCAGCAGATATGATCATTGCAGCACAGGAAAAGGGAAATCAACTCCTCCCCGCCCTGCGAAAGCGATTGGAGGAAAACAAGCTCGCAATTTCCAACCTATTGGATGCAGTTCAAAAGGGTTTTTACAATGAAACGGTAAAAGTCAGAATGGATGAACTGGAAGCAGAAAAGGCTGAATTAGAGGCGCAGATCATACAAGAGGAAATGCAGCAGCCAAATCTGACGCGGGATATGGTTGTTCACTGGATGGAGCGGTTCAAACACGGCGACATTCGAAGTGTAAAGTTTCAAAAACAGATCATCGACTATTTTGTCAATGCAGTCTATGTCTATGACGACAGAATCGTGCTGACATATAACTTCAAAGACGATTCCAAGACAATCACTCTGGAAGAAGTAAACAGAATCTTCCAAGAGGAGCTGACAGGTTCGAGTTTAACTTCCTGTGGGGAGCCAAAGAAAGAGAAAAGTGCCCGATATTCGGGCACTTTTCTTTTTGCTGTCGTAACGGAATTTTCAGCCGCCGTTTTCGCCCTGCCGTTCTCCTTCTTCAACGCCTCCCGAAAAAGCCCGAAATATCTCGTATCCGCATCCTTTCACAATCAAAAGCTGATTGATCGTAAGAGATGCGGATAAAAAAGGATTCACCGACGTACCCGGCATCGGCGGGAAAGGAATGGGCATGCTCGCCGCGCATCCGCGTGCCGAAAAAAATACGTTCGTGCCGCTCATTGATACCGCTTCTCAAACTGTTCCACGATAGAGAGCAGATCCGGATCCTTCGCTGCTGTTGCAAGCGGATAATGCGCCATGCAGCCGGATTTGAACTGTTTGATTGCCGGTTTGCGAAGATCCCGCGGAATGCCGTAGAAGGCTTCCGCAATGCTGCCGGTGATCGCCGCAAGGGTATCGCTGTCGCCGCCGACGGAGATCGCGCTGCGAATGGCGTCCTCGAAGGATTCGGATTCAAGGAACGCTTCGATCGCCTGCGGAACCGTCTTCTGACAGGTTTCGTTAAATTCGTAGGTCGGGCGGATCTCGTCCAGCGTGAAGTCGAGCTTATAGTAATTCTCTTCGATGAAAGAACGGATCTCGTCCTTGCTGCTTCCCGTGCGGGCAAGGAAGATCGCGCAGGCGGTTGCCTCCGCCCCTTTGATCCCCTCCGGGTGATCGTGCGTCACAGCGGTGACGGCATAAGAAAGCCGTTTCATCTCTTCCAAAGAATTGCCTGCCCAGCCGCATGCGGCTATACGCATGGCAGCGCCGTTGCCGAAGCTGTTGTAAGGATGCGGATTTCCCGCATACATCCATTCGTAAAACCGTCCGCCGTAGCCGCAGTTCGGGTACTGACGCCCGATTTTTTGCATCCATTCCACCGTCTTTTCGGACAGTCCTTCGACTTTGCCGTCGTTTTCCAGGATCGCCTTTGCAACGGCGATCGTCATAATGCTGTCGTCCGTCGGATAGCAACCGCCGCCGAAGAGCGGAAAGTCCTTGCACCTGTGATTGTCAAACTCGTAAACGGATCCAACCATATCCCCGATGATCGCGCCGAACATTTCTCTTTCTCCTCCCGATTCCTTTTTGCAGCTTCATGATAGCAGCTTTCCGTCCCGTATCGGTAAACCGGCAGGCGACAAATGCTTAAAACCGTTTCAGCGGCACGCGGGTCGCGATCGTTCTCGGCGTCGGAAGCTTGTCAAAGCGGATGACGTAGGCATTGTGATCCTTGTCCAGATCTATAACGGTTCCCGGCCCGAGAATTGCGTGCTCTACACGCGTGCCGATCGGAAGAAGCTGTGAATCGTCGTTTTGCAAGCGCTGACCGGCATTCCGGATATAATTGCGGGCGTCGCGGATCAGGCCCTCCTCAAGAGGGCTCGTGTATTCCAGCAGATCCTGCTCAATGTCGAGAAGGAATCTGGAAGGATAGCGCGGCGTGCTGTCGAGGTTGAGCCCGTCCGCCTCGGAGATAAACAGCCGCTTCTCCGCGCGCGTCATGGCAACAAACGCGAGGCGGCGTTCCTCCTCCATCCCCTCGATCGTTCGGACTTTGCGCGACGGGAACACGCCCTCGTTCATGCCGATCAAAAACACGTACGGAAATTCCAGTCCCTTTGCCGCATGAACCGTCATAAGCTTCACCTTGTCGCCGGGTTCGATCGCGTCCGTATTCGTAAACAGCGCGACGTGGGAAAGATAATGCTCCAGCGTCACCTCTTCGCCGCACGTCGTTTCATAGTCATACACGGATTGCTTCAGCTCGGCAAGGTTGTCCAGCCGTTCCTGGCTCCCCTCGGTGCGAAGCGTCGCCTCGTATCCGCTTTCATCGAGAATCGAAGAGAGAACCTCGGAAACCGGACGTCCGGCGTACGTTGCCGCGAAGCGTTCGATGAGTTTCACAAACTTCTCCGCCTTCGTGCCCTTGAATATATCCTGATCGAGATTACAGAGCAGCGCGTCGTACAGGGTGAAGCCGTTCGCCTGCGCGTACTCCTCGAGGAACTTGATCCTTCGCTGTCCGATATTCCGCTTCGGCGAGTTCACCACGCGGCGGAAGGACAGATCGTCCTTATAGGCGATCATGCGAAGGTAACTCAGCGAGTCCTTGATCTCCATGCGCGCAAAGAACTGTACGCCGCTGTAGATCGTATAGGGCAGCTTTGCCTTTAAAAGCGCCTCTTCCACCTGCCGCGTCAGATAGTGCGCGCGATAGAGAACCGTCATATCTCTGTACGGAACGCCCTGCTCATGCAGCGCGTGCATCTGCGTGACGATCCACTTTGCTTCCTCCTCCGCGTTCCTTGCGTGATGGCATAAAACGGAAGCCCCATGCGGCTGCATGGATACAAGATCCTTTTTGATGCGATCCCTGTTGTTTGCGATCAGCGAATTGCAGACGGCGAGGATCTCCGGCGTCGAACGGTAGTTTTCGTTCATCATAACGGTTTTCGTGCCCGGGAACTGCCGATCGAAATCGAGCAAATATTTTACGTTTGCGCCGCGCCACGTATAGATCGTCTGATCCGGATCGCCGACGATGAACAGATTCTTGTGATAGCCGCACAGAACCTCCATCAGCTCATACTGGAGCCCGTCGATGTCCTGAAACTCGTCGATCATGATGTATTCAAGCCGTTTCTGCCATTTCAGCCGGATGTCCTCGTGTTCCCGGAAGATGTAAAGCGTGAACTTGATCAGATCGTTATAATCCAGTCCGAAGCACTTTTTCTGCTGATAGAGATACCCATAGAACAGAATATCATTTGTGCCGACTGCGTTCATGTATTTCTCACGCAGGGCGTCCAGAGACAGGTTGATGAGATCCAGATAGTATTCGGGCTTTTTGAACAGCTTCTGGATCTCGAACATATCGCGGGCGTTCGAAAACGTCATATCCCTGAGCGTCAGTCCGCGCTCCTCATAGATGATCCGGAGCATGTCGTCGATGTCCGAATTGTCGAGCACGAGAAAGCTCTTCGGGTACTGCACCGCGTAGCTGTCCTCCTGCAGCACGGACACGCAGAAGCCGTGGAAGGTGTTGATGTATCCGGTATCGTTGTCGCCCGTGAGGTTATGGATGCGCTGCCGCATCTCGTTTGCCGCCTTGTTGGTGAACGTGACGCACAGGACGTTGCCGGGAAGAATGCCGAAGTCGTTCACCAGATACGCAAACCGGTGCGACAGTGCCCGCGTTTTTCCCGAACCGGCGCCCGCGATCACGCGAATAAACCCCTCCGTTGAGGTGACGGCTTCCCGTTGTGATTGGTTTAAGATCTCTTTGTCCATTTCGGCACTCCCCTGTCCTTAATCTATGCGGATGACACTTCGTTTTCTCTTATCATACCTTCTTCGGCGCCGGCTTTCAAGTCTTGTTTCTTGCCGCCGTACGTTCCGCCTCAATGGTATTTGTCGTAGTAGTCTTCGGCGTCCTCCAGATCGACAAAGTCGTCCCAATGATCATAGTAGAAGTCATCGACGTGCGCGTAGTCGGACGCGTTGTAGGGATCGCTTTTCGGCTTTGACGTCGTCTTCGGCCTGCGCGTCGATTTCGCCGCGGACGTCGGCTTTGGGGTTGTCGGTTTATACGTCGATTGCGGACGATAGGTGCGTCTGCTCGAGGAGGACGAGCTTGTCGAATACGTCTGCCTGCTGTCGGTGCAGCTTGCGATTAAGAGGATCAGCACGATCACAAACGCGACGATTCCGCCGAATGAAATACGATTGCCCATTTCCATTCCCCTTTCCCTTTTTGATGCTGCTTGAATCGGGGAGCGGGATCGGATGAGGTGTGTGAAAGGAGGTTTTTCCGATCCCGTCCCCAAACGTGGGTTTACAGGGTGATCGTCTGTCCGTTGCGCTTGATCATCTCAAAGAAGCGATCCGCGTCGATCAGCACGAAGTCGCGGGAAAGATCCAGGTCGCCGTGATCGGACATCACCGAAAGCGTGACGGCAACGGCAAGCAGGTGCTTGCAGAGTCCCGGGTACGGGCAATCGCAATACGCTTCTTTGATGGCATTGTCGCGGATGCAAAACTCCAGTTCATACCAGCGCTCGCCTTCCACATACGCGCGGCCAACGCCGTCCTTCACGGCGACGTAGCCGATCCTGCCGCTGCCGCAGTAGTTCAGTGCGCGCCCGAAAACGGCTTTGTCGACGCCCTCCGCGCTATGCGGATCATCCAGCGGGATCTCATAGCCGTCGCCGCAGATGATCTCATCGTCCTCTGTCGGCTCATCCGGCGGCATCACCCAGGTACAGAATCCCTCGGGTGAAAGCGCATTGCTGTCATAGCTTATCATCTTGTCCGCAACCGGCTTGTAGGTACCGCGGATCGGCGTCTGCGCGAGCGCGATCACGCGCTCATAGTCGGACGCCTTGATGCGAAACTTCGTGGACACCGCGTTCACGATACCCACCTCGCCCGCGCGTTTGCCGCTGACAAACACGCGATCGCCCGGCTTGAGATCGAACCGATCGTTGAAATACGTCAGCTCATGAGCGGCGTCTTCAAAATGCACCCGCACAAGCGATATCACCGCCGTCTTTGGTTCTTCCGCCCGCGGGATCACCGCTTCCGTCTTTTCCATATCATCTCTTCCGAATCCCATCGTTCTCATCTTTCATTCCTCCCAGTCGTCATCGCTCTCGTCGAATCCCCACGGATCCGGTTCCTTCTCTTCCTCGCCGAACATCACCGTGTATGCCATTGCTGTCTCGATCCCGTCCAGCCTGCCGTCGCCGTTCAAGTCAAAAAGATCGTAGATACCGTCAAACATTGCCTTATCCTCCTTTTCAGACTGTTTCACGCATCGCGTACGCAGCTGCCAGTTCTCTTGCGTAGCGTCTTACGTTCCGGATCCGCTTCTTGCCGTCGTACACCGCTTTTTCGGAGAGTTCCTTTTCGTTCCAAACGCCGCCGCGCTGTTCCTCCACGAGGCGGTTATAGATGGCGTCGTACTCCGTCATCTGCTCCCTGCGGCTTTGGCATTGCAGGTATGGATCGTAATGATTCACCTGCCTGAGATCATCGTACTCGAAGACGTCCACTTCCCTGACCGACAGGATCGCGTCCTTATGATCGTGCTTCACGCGGGGCATCGTCCTTGTCGCCGCGGCCGCTTCCGACGCGGTCTCCGCCCTGACGGCAAACCCGATCGGGATATAATACCCTTTTCCGACGTGTCCGCACTTTGCCGTTACCTCATAGTACCGCATCGGAAACCTCCTCTTAAAGATGAATTTCAGCGAATTAAGGGCTCTTATTTCCTTTCTTCGGCTCTATTCTCGCATACCATCTATCCGATAAATCGGACAGCAATAGATCGTTTTGAGACGCCGGCGGCGCGGCTCTTCGGCGCACATTTATCAAGCTGCCCATAAACGCGCCGAACGAAAAAAGGACCCTGCGGCAGACGTTGCAGAGTCCTGATGCGGAAGCGTCTCTCCCAAGGCGCGAGAGAGGCGACGAATCCGCGAATAGTATACGGTGTTTAAGGACGGTTTGCCCGGGAAAGTACGCTCCTGACGGTTCGGCGGAAGGAGAAACCGACGGGCGCGAAACTTATTTTTGTTCCCGGAAAAAGTATGATAAAACCGGCGACAGATGAGAATCCGCGTCGCGCAAAAAAAGCGGCAGATCCGCCGCTGTCCGAAAAGCAGGGCAATCCGCTTAAAAAAGCGGCATCACCGCACGACGTCTATTCGATTTCTTCCGTTTCCCTCGGGATTCCGATCCGACCGTTTATGACGTCTGCGGCATACACGGCGCAGTTTCCGATATATCTGGACCAATAGCCGCCGTGCGAATCCGGCGTCAGGTATTCCAGCAGACCCTTCATTGCGATCGCGTGCGTTGAAACCAGAATATTCCCCGAAAGATTCCGTATTTCCTCCAGAAACGCGCCGGTCCTCTCCGCCACCGCGGACAGAGGCTCCATGCCCTCCGGTGCGGGATTGTGCACGAAATCGCTGAAAAACGGAACAATCTCCGGCGGAAGACGATTCAGGTCCGTTCCCTCGTACGGTCCGTAATCCATCTCGATCAGGCGCGCGTCGAAAACGGGCTTCGTATCCGGCGCAACGATTTCAGCCGTCTGCACGGCCCGCATCAGCGGACTTGAAAAGACGTAATCGAACCGGATTCCCTTCAGCCGTTCCGCGGCCTTTTTTGCCTGCAAAACGCCCTCTTCGTTCAGCGGGCAGTCGCTTCTGCCCTGCAGAACGTTCGCCCGGTTCCATTCCGTCTTTCCGTGCCGTATGATATAGATCATTCCGTTTCTCTTCGTCGTCATAGCGCGTTTGGATCCTTATTGAGAAATACGTCCCTTATATACGTAGCCTTCGCGCTCGACGGCCGCCTGCACAGCGGGTTCGTCCGCTGCGCCGGACAGCTTGACCGTGACCGTGCCCGTCTCGTGGCTTGCGGACGCTTCCGTCACGAACGGCAGCGCTTCAAGCGCTTTTTTAACCGTCGCTTCGCAGTGCGGGCACATCATGCCCTCGACCGAGAGCGTCAGCGTATCGGAAATTTCCTGCTTCGGCGCCGGTTCGGGCTTTGCGGCACGCCTTTTTTTGCGGCGCGGGCGGTCACGCGAAGCGTCATGGATGCGCGCGAGGTTCAGCCGGAGCGCGTTAGTAACGACGCAAAAGCTCGAAAGGCTCATCGCCGCCGCGCCGAACATGGGGTTCAGCTCCCACCCGAACAGTGGGATGAACACACCCGCGGCAAGCGGAATGCCGACGACGTTATAGATGAACGCCCAGAACAGATTTTCATAGATATTCCGAAGCGTCGCGCGGCTCAGACGGACCGCTGCCGGCACGTCGGACAGATTCGAATGCATCAGCACGACGTCCGCGGCGTCGATCGCGACGTCCGTTCCCGCGCCGATCGCAATGCCGATGTCCGCCCGGGTCAGCGCCGGCGCGTCGTTGATGCCGTCGCCGACCATCGCAACCCTGCCGTAGCGGGACAGATCCCGGATCACCGCTTCCTTGCCGTCGGGCAGCACGCCCGCGATGACCTCGTCGACACCGACGAGCCTGCCGATCGCGTTGGCCGTGCGCGCGTTGTCTCCGGTCAGCATGACGACGCGGATCCCCATGTTTTTGAGCGCCGCAATCGCCGCGGGGCTGTCCGTCTTGATGACGTCCGCGACCGCGATCAGACCGATCAGCTTTTCGCCGTTTGCAAACAGCAGCGGCGTTTTTCCGTCGTCGGAAAGCGTCTCCGCCTGCCGTCTCATGGCGTCCGGAACGTTCGTTTCATTCTCCATAAAGCGCAGGCTGCCGCCGAGAAGCTTCTTTTCACGCAGCGACGCCGAAACGCCGTTGCCCACGAGCGCCTTGAAATCGGCGACCGCTTCGGGCGCAATGCCGCATTCCGCCGCTTTCTCGGTGATCGCTTTGGCGAGCGGGTGCTCGCTGTGCTGCTCCAGCGACGCGGCAAGCGTCAGAAGCTCGGTTTCGGACACGCCGAACGGGATGAGATCGGTCACTTTCGGCGCGCCGAGCGTCACGGTGCCGGTCTTGTCGAGCGCGATTACGTCAACCTTGCCCGCCTGCTCCAGCGAGGCGGCGGTCTTGAACAGGATGCCGTTTCTTGCGCCGACGCCGTTGCCGACCATAATTGCGACCGGCGTCGCAAGGCCGAGCGCGCACGGACAGCTGATGACGAGCACCGAAATGCCGCGCGCAAGCGCATAGCCGAACTGCTGTCCGACGAGCAGCCACACGATCAGCGTGACGACGGCGATCCCGATCACGGCCGGAACAAACACGCCGGAAACCTTATCCGCGATCTTCGCGATCGGCGCTTTCGTCGCCGCCGCGTCGCTGACCATGCGGATGATCTGCGAAAGCGTCGTATCCTCGCCGACGCGCGTCGCGCGGCACAGAAGATACCCGCTCTGGTTGACCGTAGCCGCCGAAACCGGATCGCCCGGCGCCTTGTCGACCGGGATGCTCTCCCCCGTCAGCGCGGATTCGTTGACCGCGCCGGATCCTTCCAGCACGACGCCGTCTACGGGAATGCTGTTTCCCGGGCGCACGGCGAAGACGTCGCCGATTTTGACCGTTTCGATCGGTACTTCCGTTTCCGTGCCGTCACGCACCAGCACCGCCGTCTTCGGCGCGAGCTTCATGAGTCCCTTGAGCGCGTCGGTCGTCTTCCCCTTTGAACGCGCTTCCAGCAGCTTACCGACCGTGATCAGCGTGAGGATCATTGCCGCCGACTCGAAATAGAAGCGCATCATATAATCCATGACCGCCGCTTCGTCTCCGTCGACGACTGCCCGGGTCATGGCGAACAGCACGCCGACGCTCCACGCAAACGACACGAACGAGCCGAGCGCAACGAGCGTATCCATGTTCGGCGCGCGATGCACGAGCGCCTTGAATCCGCTGATAAAGAACCGCTGATTGATGATCATGATTGCCGCCGACAAAACGAGCTGCGCGAGTCCCATGGCGACGTGGTTGTCGTTAAAGAAGCGCGGCAGCGGCCAGTTCCACATCATATGGCCCATCGAAACGTACATAAGCGGGATCAGCAGCACGACCGATGCGATCAGCCGTTTCAAAAGCACCGGCGTTTCGCGATCGCGCAAAGCGTCCGCGTCCGGCGAGGCCGCCTTGCTCGCGCCCTTCTTCGACGCGCCGTAGCCCGCGTTTTCAACCGCGGCAATGATCGCCGCCTGGCTCGCGCTGCCCTCGACGCCCATGGAATTGGTCAATAGGCTCACCGAGCAGCTTGTCACGCCTTCGACCGCGCTGACTGCCTTTTCGACGCGCGCCGCGCACGCCGCGCAGCTCATGCCTGTGACATTGTATTGTTCCATTCTGACTCCCTTGCCTGTTTTGTCCGAATTCGTAACCGTGATCGAACCGTTTCCGCCGTCCGCCGACCGTCCTCACGGGTTAATCCCTACTAATTTACTCGTGTATTATACCGCATGTGTTTTTGCTTGTCAATCGTTCCCGGAAGATATATCCGTATACTGTGCAGACATGCTTTTTTTACGCGCGCGATCGGTTCTTTTCAGGAAGCAATCGGCCGCCGCGCGGCGCGGTGCGCCCGCGAAGCAGGGCATAAGACGCATGCGCGTCTCCTCGGAAGGCAGTCCCTTGCCGTGACCGCGCCGCGGGCGGATGCCGGTTTTCGATAAGAATGCACCGGCTTTTCAGGCCGGTGCAAACCGTGTTTTTACGATTACAGTTTGATCCCGTCGATCTCCTCCGTCAGGCGGCAGATCTCGTCGATCACGGAACCGATATAGTCGATCGTGGCGTTGAGCGGACCGTCGGTCGTGATGTCGAAGCCGGCGATTCTTGCAAGACCCGCGGGGTCCTTCGTGCCGCCGGCGGCGAGGAACTTCTTCCAGTCGTTCACGGCGGGTTCGCCCTCTTTTTCGATGCGCAGCATGGCCTGCGTCGCGACGGTCAGACCCGCGCTGTACGTATAGGGATACAATCCCATATAGTAATGCGGCTGCCGCATCCACGTGAGCTCCGCGCCTTCGGGGATCTCCACCGCGTCGCCCCAGAAAAGCTCAAGGTTTTTCCGGAACAGATCGCTGAGGATATCCGCATTCACGCTGCCGCCCTCGTCGATGATCTTATAGACCTCGCGCTGATACCACGCTTCTCTGAGATGCGTGACGAAGTTGTGATAGTACGTGTTGCTGATAAGGCTGCTGAGCACCCAGCGGCGGAAGCGCTTGTCCTCGCTCGTCTTGGTGAGATAGTGCGCGAGCAGCAGCTCGTTCATCGTGGACGGCGCTTCGACAAGGTACATGG
Source organism: Clostridia bacterium (assembly GCA_017388175.1). Taxonomy (GTDB): domain Bacteria; phylum Bacillota; class Clostridia; order Christensenellales; family CAG-138; genus UBA3792. Next base: position 16,343 of record JAFOTD010000106.1, read on the forward strand.
ACGGACTGCAGTCATAATAGGATTGCGCCGCGTCGCCGTACATGCTCTGGCCCGCGTGACCGAGCTCGTGCGCGACCGTGAACACGTCCGACATCCGGTCGTTCCAGTTGAGCAGGATGAACGAATTCTTCCGATAGATGCCCGAGCAGAAGCCGCCCGTGCTCTTGCCGACGTTTTTCGCGAAGTCGATCCAGCGCTCGCGGTACGCACGGTCCACCATATCCACGTAATCCTCGCCGAGGATGGACAGCGCTTCGCGCACGTATTTGTGCGATTCCGCGATCGTAACCTTGGGATCGTATTCGGGATCGACCGCGATCTTCAGGTCGGCAAAGGTCATCTTGTCGAGCCCGTGCTTTTTCTGCAGGAGCTTTGCGTATTTGCGCATATGCGGCGCGAGCCGTTCCGTGATCACGTCGATCTGCCGGTCGTACATTCCGCGCGTGACCTTCTGCTCAAACAGGAGGCTGTCGAACACGTCGTTGAATTTGCGCAGCTCGGACATCGTCTTCTCTTTCGAGACCTGCGCGTTGTACGCGGCGGCGGTCGTGTTCTGATACTTTTTCAGCGTATCGTAGAACGCGCGAAACGCCGCTCTGCGCACGGCGGTGTTCGCTTCGAGCTCGTAATCGTCCTCGTACAGCGAGTAGCCGAGCGGGTACTCTTTGCCGTCGACGGTGAACGGATCGAAGGCGATATCGGCAAGCTTCATCGTGTTGTAAACGGTATAGGGCACGTCCAGCGATATGGAGAGCGCGGCCAGCGTTTTTTCGGTCTCCGGAGAGAGCATGTGCGCTTTCTTCGCGATCAGATCCTCGAGATAGACGCGGCAGCCGCGCGCCAGTTTGACCGCGTCCTTAAGCACTTCGTCCGGTGCAAGCAGGATCTCGCTGTCGACGAACGCCATGTCGCTCAAAAGACGCGTCATCTCGTCGGACACTTTCGCGTCGCGTTCGCGCAGCGCATTGTCGGTATAATCCGTCTCCAGCGCCAGCCCCGCATAGGACCAGCAGTTCCCGATCAGAGGCTGGATCTGCTCCATCTCATCAAGGCAGCTTACAATGTTTTCCGCGGTGTTCAGCTTTCCCGCGTACGTTTCAACAAACCGCTTTACCCTTGCCTTGGATTCTTCCAGCGATTCCCACATTGCTTTTTCGTCCGGAAAAATCAACGACAAATCCCACGTCTGTTCGACAGGTACGTCCTTACGTTTCGCCAATTCCATAAAAAACCTCTTTTCTGCCCGGCGGGGCATTTTCCGATTTTGCGGAGATACCATCTCCTTTGCATCTGTTATTCTAACACAGATGCGGGTGCTTTGTCACCACCGGAAACCCATTTTGCGCGAGAGATCTTCCGCGCGGAAGCACGGAGCGGATTTCCCTTTCCTTTTATTGTCATTCGCCGGAAATCGTGATATACTGAAAGTTAAACCGGCATTTGATTTCTTCGTTGTTCGGAAAAAAGCCGGGTGTCACCGCAGGAACAAAGGAGTGTTTATTTGCATGAAACGCAGTTTACTGTTCTTTCTGTTTGCCGTCGTGCTGCTGATTGCCGCGTGCGAAAAGCCGCGGCAGAGTCCCGTTGCCGCCTCTCCGGATCCCCGCCCCGTCGACGCCGATCCCGAAGTGGTGGTTACCGTCGCGTCCGCATCTCCTTCGTCCCCTTCGCCCACGTTCGCGCCCGTCCCGACTCCGACGCCCGTTCCCACGCCCACGCCCTCTCCCACGCCCCCGCCCACTCCCGTACCCACCCCGGCGGGATTGATCGGCGGAAAATATCCGGTGTTTTCCTATGAGGACGAACCGGTCCGCACCGAAACGGAATATAAAAGCGATCAGCTTTCCATCACCGTCACAAAGTATACGGGGCATCCGTATTCCACCGGAAAACTGGTCTATTACGTTGCGGATATCTACCTGCAGGATCTGTCTTCGTTCCGGACAGCCGCCGCGTTCGGGTTCCCGAATCGCGGTCATAAAAACATGATGACGGTTGCATCCGGCGTGAACGCAATTCTCGCCGTCAACGGAGATTATTACGCCGGGATGCAGAACACCCTGATCATTCGAAACGGGATCGTCTATCAAAAATCCGTCGCGAAGGGCCGCGAGGTCTGCATTCTCTACCGGGACGGGACGATCGGCGTGTTTCAGCCGCAGGATCTCGATCTGAACGCGCTCGACATTGACAGTATCTGGCAGGCATGGCAATTCGGCCCCTCCCTGATCAATACGGACGGAACGCCGCGCACCGACCTTGTCAACATCCGTAACGACAAGCGCAATCCCCGCACCGTTTTGGGGTACTATGAACCGGGGCACTACTGCTTCGTCGTGGTCGACGGGCGTTCTGCCGCGTCCGTCGGACTGGATTTTGCGGATCTCGCGAAGCTGATGGTCGACCTCGGCTGCAAACAGGCGTATAATTTCGACGGCGGCGCGACGTCGCAAATGTATTGGAACAACGCGATATACAACGTCCCCTGCGGCAACCGCAGTCAGGTGGATATTCTTTATCTGGTCGAGCCGACCGGGGATGCGCCGGAGAGCGAGCCCGACGCATGACCGTCTTGCCCCCCGTGCGGCGCAAAAAAGGAGCTGTAAAGAAAGTCCCGGTCTGTCATCGCGAGGCGCGCAGGCGATCGAGGATCTCCGGGTAAAACGTGATGTTTCCCTGAGATTTTTCGCCCGGCGGCTCAGAATGACACAGCTTTCTTTACAGCCCCTTTTCGATATCTTTTGCTTGCTTTATCCGCGATCCTGCGGTTCTTCCCGTTCCTCTTCGTTCGCGGGAACGATCGTGTTCTTTGTCAGCTTCCGGATCGCAAAGAAGATTCCGATGCTCACCGCCGTCAGGATCAGCGCCTCAAAGTTTTTGAATCCGCTGACGATAAACCAGGCGATCCCGGTGACCGCACCCAAAATCGCAAACGCATAACCAATGCCGCGATGCATCACTTTATAGCGTTCCGGATAATTTCTGAACCATCTGAACCAAATGTTCATACAGTTGCCTCCTTTCCGTTCCGTACCCTCTGTTTCTTTTTCTTTCAGTATTCTATCGCGTCCGGCGGCTGTTCTCATCCCTGTATTTGACGGAATAAGATTTTCTGATTCCGCAAAAAAAGCGAAATCACCAAAAGCGGCCGCGATCCCCGCGTCCTTCAGCGCCGCAGGTAATCTGACAGAGGCGTGACGTCAATGCCCCCCTGTGTTTTCAGAAAAGCGGCCAGCTCTCCGGCAATAACGCGCACGCCCCCAGGGCTGTCGCTTTCGACGTTCAGAGGCAAAACGGGATCGTGCAGACTGAGCCGCAGCAAAAACCATCCGTTCCCGTGCGCGTCGTCCAATCCGAAGCGTACGCCCTCATGGTTGTCAGGCGCTTCCGTCCAGCCCTCCTGCGCCCTTGCAAAGCGCAGCAGCGCGTCCAGCACGGTCTGACCGCACGTCTTAAAATCGGGGTCTGTGATCTTCAGACGGAATTCCCGGCTTTCCGCCGGTTCCGGAAGCCCTTCGATCAGCGACTCAAGGTCGCGTCCGCAGGCGAGTTCCATCAAAAGTCTTACGATCAGGTAGGCGCCGTCGTCCAGAAACCAGTTTTCCTTTAACGCAGCGTGACCCGAAGTTTCCATGGCAATCTGACAGTCCGTGCCTTCGGCATTCAAGCGGATCGCCTCGTTGATGACGTTCCGGTAGCCTCTGCGGAAGCGATGGTGAACGCCGCCCCGCTCGCGGATGAACGCCGCAAGCCCGGTAGACGTGATGGAGTCGGTCACGATCGTTGTGCCCGGATGCTCCCTGAGAAGGATCGCAGAGATCATCGCGATCAGCCGATTTCTGTTCAGCTCCTCGCCGGAGCGCAGCACCGCCCCCGCCCGGTCCACGTCGGTGTCAAAGATGATGCCGAAATCGGCTTTGCTTTCCAAAACCGCGTCCCGGATGCTCGCCATGGCTTCCGGCGCTTCCGGATTCGGCGCGTGGTTCGGGAAATGCCCGTCCGGTCTCAGATACCTGCTTCCGGTCGTATCCGCGCCGAGCGGTTCCAGCACCTTTTTCGTAAAGAATCCGCCCGCGCCGTTGCCCGCGTCCACCACGATCCGAAGCCCTGAGAGCGGACGCTCCCGTCCCGCGGCGTCGGTGATCTTTTTACGCAAAAACGCGGCATAGGTATCCATAAAACGGCTCCGTTTTTTGCCGCCCCGCACGTCTGCTTCGGGAAACGCCTCCCCCGCAAGCGTCAGGATCTCGCGGATGTCCGCGCTCTCCGCGCCGCCTTTCGCGGTAAAGAACTTCATGCCGTTCCGGTTCCACGGCAAATGACTCGCCGTGATCATCACGGCAGCGTCAAACGGACGGCGCGGCAGCACCGTCGACATGAACATCGCGGGCGTCGTCGCAAGCCCGAGGTCTGCTACCTCCGCACCGGCTCGATTGAGCGCCGCGCAAAGCGTCCTTGAAATCGCCGGACCCGAAAGCCGGGAATCCCGTCCCACGGCTACGCGCAGCGTCTGTCCCTCCGGCGTCCTTGCGCGAAGCCAGCGCATAAAGCCGCCCGCGATCCTTTCAACCGCCTCCGCGTTCAGATTCACGTCCTCCCCTAAAACGCCGTCCAGCGCCACGCCCCGGATATCGCTTCCGTTCTGCAGTTTGAAAATATCCACCGTATTCCCCTCCGATCCATATAACGGTTCTGTCGCTATTATACGCTTCTCCGGTCTTTCGGGCAAGGGAAAAGAACGCAAAACCGGAATCGAACGAAAAAAAAGGAGCGTTCGCTCCCCCTGTTCCGTGAAATTCTTATTTGGCAATAAACTTCTTGTACAGCCAGACGACCAGGCACGCGCCAACGATCGAGAGGATGATGCCGAAGATCCAGCCGCCGCCGACCGGGATCAGGCTGCCGAGCACACCGCCCACAACGCCGCCGATCAGACCGACGATGACGTAGAACCACCATTTTTTGCCGTTCACTTTCATGAGCTTGCTTATCCTTTCCTGCGGCGGTCGCAACCCTTGTTGTTTTTCTCATCTCTTTTTGATGTCTTAATTATAACAGAAGCACGGGCGGCTCCTGTCATGATATTGGTAATTTTCTTACTTTAATGTTGTTAAAAAATCGTTGTGTTCTCGTTGGTTTTTACTTAAAAGCAGTTCTGTTGAAAAGATGCTAAAATTGTGTTTTCCAAAATTAACAAGTTTGGGACAGACAAGATTGGGCTGTTTTACATTCCATTCAAAGAAAGGATAGACAAGAAAATGACAAGTCTGGGAAAGCTGTAAGCGCAAAAAAGAAGGACAGCGCATTTGCTGTCCCTCTCAAAAAGTCCCTAAATTCGGGCGTTTTGCTTATTTGAAGTATCTGTCCAAGAGACCTTTCAGCGCCTTGCCGTGTCTTGCTTCGTCGCGCGCCATCTCGTGGACGGTGTCGTGGATCGCGTCAAGACCGAGCTCCTTCGCACGCTTTGCGAGGTCCGTCTTGCCCGCGGTTGCGCCGTTTTCGGCTTCTACGCGCATTTCGAGGTTCTTCTTGGTGGAGTCGGTGACGACTTCGCCTAAAAGCTCTGCGAACTTCGCAGCATGCTCCGCTTCTTCCCAAGCCGCCTTTTCCCAATAGAGACCGATCTCCGGATAGCCCTCGCGGTGCGCGACGCGCGCCATTGCAAGATACATGCCGACTTCGGTGCATTCACCCTGGAAATTCGCGCGAAGATCGTTGAGAATGTCCTCACGGACGCCCTTTGCAACGCCGACGACATGCTCTGCCGCCCACGTCATGTCGCCTGCCTGCTCCTGGAACTTCGATGCAGGCGCTTTGCACTGCGGGCAGCGTTCCGGCGGGGTCGCTCCCTCGTAAACGTAACCGCAAACGCTGCAAATCCACTTTTTGATCATGTGACAAAACCTCCGATATTGATTTTGTAAACTTGCATTTACTGCTATTCATTGTACTCTATTTTTGCCGCGCCGTCAATCACGGATCGCAACTTTTCCGCCGCTTTCCCTTTCTTGACACGCGGCCTTCCGGGTGGTATCATATCACTGTTCCGACCGGGTCTCCGTAGCTCAGCAGGATAGAGCATTCGCCTCCTAAGAACTCCTTCGGTAGTTCGAGAGGAGCGCATAAAAACTGCATATGTCTCCGTACCTCAGTCGGATAGAGGGCCCGCCTCCTAAGCGGGACGCCGCGCGTTCGAATCGCGCCGGGGACGCCAAACCCCCGAAAACACTGCGTTTTCGGGGGTTTTAGTTTTCAAATAATCTGGATTAATGTGGAGCCAGTCTGAGCTCAAGAATTGCATGCAGCAAATGCATATGCAGAGAAATATACGACGATAATCGGCGCAAAATGCGGTTTTGACTGCACTTTGACTGCACTTTTTCTAAAAACGCATTCTCATAGTACCCGTAGTAAAGGTTTTCTCGGCTCTTTTTTTGCCTCTTTCAAATGCTTATCAAGCATCTGAATAGCCTGCTCTTCCTTGAACTTTGTGAGATGTGTGTAGATGGAAAGAGTGACTTCAATGTCCGTGTGCCCAAGAAATCTTTGTGCTGACTTTACATCTACTCCTGCATCGAAAAGCATTGTCGCATAAGTGTGTCGCAGCATATGGGGTGTAATTTTGTCTATTACCCACACTGGCTTTCTAGGGCCAGCTCCCTTCGATCCTCCCGCACATACATTCAGATGATTCATGAACGCTTGCCAGGCATTCCTTTCCGCAATTCCAGACATTAAGTTGCCTTTTGTATCGGGGTTTACCAAACCTTTCTGTTTTCTAGCTGAAACCAAAGCGTCATATAGTATTTCCGGCATAGGAATGATGCGAATACCAGCCTTCGTTTTTGGGGCCTTTATAGACGGCTTGTTTTTCAAAACTGATCTTGACTTCGATACAGTAATTGTACGTTCAGCAAAATCAATATCAGTCCATTCAAGCGCTAATACTTCACCGATTCTTAGTCCTGCGTATCGAAGAAGTTGGAATCCTCATTCTTTCTGCCAAAGCAAGTCCGGAGTAATTGCTTTCAGCCAGTACTTTGAGTAGGATTTTCTTGTCGATCGGAAAAGTCTCTTTTTTCTTCTCAAACCATTCCAGAAACTCAGCATCATCGGACAATTCATCACTATCGAAATAATCATCTTCGGTTGATCTGCTCAATAACGGGGCAGGAATGAATGCAGTGACAGAGTCATCGGAATTATAATCATCCATCAGTTTTTCATAGGAGATAAACTCGATTCCCATTTCCTGCTCTTTTTTGATTCTTCTGCGATTTTTCCTGTCCTCGCATGCGTACAGCAGGTAAACATCTTTTTCCACTTCAACCCATTGCCGCTCCGCATAAATGTAGTAGTGTTTCTTTCCGGTTGCGTCCTGTTTCACCCGATAGATAGTTCTTCTTGCCATATTCGATCCTTTCCGCCTGAAAGGACATGTCCGGGATGGATCGAATATGATTGACGTTCCTGACGCGCACTAAAGAGAGGGTACGGATCGTTCCTTTACCGATATAGGCGAAGGTTCATACTCGTATCCAAGCCCTTAATGCATATCAGGCTTTGATTGATTTATTTGTGAAGCGATTCACTTCACGGTTAGAAGTGTAGCGGAAAAAGCATGATTTGACCCTGACAGGAAAGTGTCAATTTTTGGCTATTTTTTGCTCAAAATCAAGGGGTTTTCATGAAAAAAGTCAGATATTTAGGCAAAAATAAACCTGCCAAATTTGGCAGGTTCGATAACAGTTTTTTTTGTTTACTCTTCTTTTCCGATAGGAGCAATCCCGACTTGTGTAAGATACTCGTTACATTCGTAGATCGAATTGTTTGACATTGTCAAGATCAGCATGTGATATGCCTTGTGTTGAGGGGACATATTGAATGAATACCCTGCTTTTTTAATCAAATCACAGGAAAGAATTGGATGAAGCTTTAGCCCGATACAAAGGCCAACAACTTGAGGAAGCGTTATGTTGGGATAAGGCGCCTTTCGGAATCGGTATATTTGCCGATCTGAAACCAAGCTACTCTCTGCTAATTGCTCAACAGTAAATCCTTTTCTTTTCATATGCGCTATAAGCGTATCAGAAAAGCTTGCCGGCAAGCTCTGCAGTATGCCCATGATACTATTAGTTTTTTTTGCCAGATCAGCAGGGGTGGTTTCGCTTCCGGTTATGAAGGTTTCATCCTCGACATTATAACGCAGCATGCCGTACTGCATTCCGCGGTTAAACAAGATCATTAGGTGAAAGGGCTGGTTTTGCCAGCCCTATATAATGCCTGATTAAACACTAAATCATGGTATAATTAACTGTTGCAGCACACCAGAGAATGAATTCTTCTGGGGAAGGCCTTGAATTGCTAAAGGGAGTTTTCTCCCATACGGCTCTGACTTCCGGATCCGTATTAGTGAAGCCAGCTTCAATCGCCGCCTCTATTTCTTTACGGATTTCAGATTCACTAACACCGTTGGCTTTCGCCATCTCTTCTATTATATGTTTTACACGATATAATTCCAGTTCACTCCTAAGCGATAGGTCGTGGGTTCGAATCCCGCCGGAGACGCCATCAAGGCTCGAAAACATTATGTTTTCGAGCCTTTTTGTTTTGCAAACACCCTACTGAATTTTTACTGTACAAGGAGAAATATACCTAATAAAACACCTGTATAGTGTCTGCAGTATACGACTCTATATAACGCTTCTCTTTGCCTAAAAAATGCCGATTTACTGAATTTTACTGCACTTTTCTTATAACTAATCCACTTCAGCTAAAAGATTCTTCACTTTAGTCTTACAATAAACAAAAAAAAGCCTGCGGACATCAGGATTTTCCCCCAACACCCGCAGGCTCGATAACGATTCGTTATTCAGTTTACAGTCGCACTGTATACTCCAGCGCGATCCATCCTATCCCACTCTTCAGCTTGCCCCATTTAGGCGCTCCGGCTCCATCCGATACCGCCACAATGGTATAAACCCCGGAGGACTGAACTGAACCCTGTCATAGTTCGTTCCCGGACCTTTCCTGATATTCAAATCAGAAATACTGACCTTCACCAGAAACGGCACCTTCACCTCAGGCTCCGCAGCCTTATCAACTGTGTTTTTGAATAAAAACCGGCAGTCGCATTCTGTGTCTGCCGGCCTTATTTCATTCCCACGCAAAATTATCTTTTCCTGCTCCAAGCTCAAAATGGTATTTCACAAGGCCGGTATCCACCCCGGTAAAGA
>JAFOTD010000107.1 GCA_017388175.1 Clostridia bacterium
AACTCGCGCTCGTCGCCGGGATTCCAGCCCAGAAGAGCAACGTAGTTTACGATCGCTTCCTTGAGGTAGCCCTTGTTCAGATAATCCTCGAAGTATGCGTCGCCGTCGCGCTTGGAAAGCTTATGCGTCGCGTCGCGCATGATCGGCGTCATGTGGATGTAGACCGGCTTTTCCCAGCCGAACGCCTCATAGAGAAGATTGTACTTCGGCGTGCTCGAAAGGTACTCGTTGCCGCGCATGACGTGTGTGATGCCCATCGTGTGGTCGTCGATGACGTTCGCGAAGTTATAGGTCGGCATGCCGTCCGCCTTGATGAGGATCATGTCGTCGAGATCGGCACAGTCGACCGCGATATGCCCGTAAAGCACGTCGTCGAACGACGCTTCACCGTGCTCCGGCACGTTTTGGCGGATGACGTACGGCTCGCCCGCCGCAAGACGGCGCTGCACTTCCTCGGGGGAGAGATGCAGGCAGTGCTTGTCGTACTTGAAGGTCTCGCCGCGCTTCGTCGCCTCTTCGCGGCGTGCGGCAAGTTCTTCCTCGGTGCAGAAGCAGTAGTACGCCTTGCCCGCTTTCACGAGCTGCTCGGCGTAGGGCAGATACATATTCTTGCGCTCGCTCTGCACGTACGGTCCGTAATCGCCGCCGATATCGGGACCTTCGTCCCACTGCATTCCGATACTTTTCAGCGTGCGATAGATGACGTCGACCGCGCCGGGAACGTAACGGCTCTGATCGGTATCCTCGATGCGCAGGATGAACTTTCCGCCGTTCGCCTTGGCGTACAGGTACGTATAGAGCGCGCTTCGAAGGTTTCCGAGGTGCATATAACCCGTCGGGGACGGGGCGAATCTGGTACGAACTTCCATTGTGTTCTCCTTACTGAATCTTGAACGAATCCTTGAGGCCGACGACGCGGTTGAACACCGGTTTTTCATCGGTCGAATCGGGATCCTTCGCGTAATAGCCCATGCGCACGAACTGGAACGCCTCGCCAACGTTTGCCGCCGTGAGCGCCGGTTCGATAAAGCCTTGCTTGATCTCGAGCGAATCCGGGTCGAGCAGCTCGATAAAGTCCGAAACCTCCTCGCCCTCGGCGGCCTCGCGCATCAGCGGGCCGTAGAGCCGAAGCTCCGCGGGGATCGCGTCCGCGGCCGAAACCCAGTGCAGCGTGCCCTTGACCTTGCGTTCGCATTCGCCGCTTCTGGTTTCGGGATCGTAGGTGACGTGCACTTCGGTGACCGCGCCGCTTTCGTCCGTCTTCCATGAAACGCATTTGACGATGTACGCGCCCTTCAGACGCACTTCGCCGTCGGGCTTCAGACGGAAGAACTTCTTCACCGGCTCGGCCATGAAGTCGCTTTGCTCGATCCAGAGCTCGCGGCCGAAGCGCATCTTGTGCGTGCCGGCGTTCTCATCGTTCGGATTGTTCTCGATCTCGACGGTCTCGAACCGGTCCGGCTCCCAGTTGTCGATGATGAGCTTCAAGGGCTCGGTAATCGCCATGCGGCGAAGCGCGTTCTCGTTCAGGTTCTCGCGCACGCAGTGCTCGAGGATCGCGGTGTCGACGACGGAGTCCGCCTTTGCCACGCCGATGCGGGAAAGGAAATCGCGCACGGCGGCGGCGGGGTAGCCGCGGCGGCGCATCGCGCACAGGGTCGGCATTCTGGGATCGTCCCAGCCGGAGACGAAGTGCTCCTCAACGAGACGGCGCAGATAGCGCTTCGACATGATCGTGTTGGTGAGGTTGAGCCGCGCGAACTCGATCTGTCTGGGCTTTTTCTCGAACCCGCAGGCGTTGACGACCCAGTCGTAGAGCGGGCGGTGCGCTTCGTATTCGAGCGAGCACAGCGAATGCGTCACGCCCTCAATCGCGTCCTGGATCGGGTGCGCGAAGTCGTACATCGGGTAGATGCACCATTTATCGCCGGTCTGGTGATGGGCAATGTGCAGGATGCGGTACATCGCGGGATCGCGCATGTTGATGTTCGGGCTCGCCATATCGATCTTTGCGCGAAGCGTCTTTGCGCCGTCGGGAAACTCGCCGTTTTTCATGCGCTCGAAGAGATCGAGGTTCTCCTCGACGGAACGGTCGCGCCACGGGCTGTTCCTGCCCGGCTCGGTCAGCGTGCCGCGATACTCGCGCATCTCATCCTTCGAAAGATCGTCGACGTACGCCTTGCCGTCCTTGATGAGCTTCACCGCAAGCTCGTAGCACTGATCGAAATAGGACGAGCCGAAGCGGAGCTGATCCCATTCAAAGCCGAGCCAATGGATATCCTCCTTGATGGCTTCGACGTATTCCACGTCCTCTTTGGTGGGGTTCGTGTCGTCAAAGCGCAGGTTGCAGGTGCCGCCGTATTCTTCCGCGATGCCGAAATCAACGGTCAGCGCCTTTGCGTGGCCGATGTGCAGATAGCCGTTCGGCTCGGGCGGGAAACGCGTCTTGACCGGGCGGCCGAGCGTTTTCATGTCCTCTTCGACGAACTCTTCGATAAAGTTTTTGCTCCGTTCTTCCATTTTCTATCCTTTCCTCGAAATTGCTTCCGATCGGGTTTTCCGAAATAATATCTTATTATAACTCGTGCGCGCGCTGAGGGCAAGACGCGAATCCCGATTTTTTCGCGATCTTTACATAATCACGAAAAAAACACACACAATAGCATTGCCGGACAAAACGGTAAATTGCAAACGGAGGATATCCCATGACGATGATGAACGAAAAAAAGCGTGAAAACGACGAACGCAACCGCAGAAGCAACCCGAACGAACGCGGCCGCAACGCCGACTCGAACCGCGACGGCGACAGCCAGCGTAATCGCAGCGACGACGACCTGTTCGGCTCGGAAGACTTCTGAGCATGCGTAAGGTAAAACGGGAGCGAATCCGATTCGTTCCGCGCAAAACCGCGCAGATTCCGTCCGACGTGGAAGGGAGCTACAGCGGAATGCCGATGACAAACGAACAGTTTTCAACCGGCGATCCGAAACCCGTTCAGGACGCGGACGACCTGTGAAGAAAGAGGATGGCAGGATACGACGTTTTCCGCCGTCCTCTTTTTATGACGCGGTCTCACTTTTTCATGCGGACAACGCCGCCGTGTTACACACGCTTGCAACGCGAACCGGCACAATTTCCCTTTACGCCCGGTTTTCCGGTTCCGCCCTGTTCAAAAAAACGCCGTCACGCGATAATCCGGCAAACGGACGGCACAGTATTTGCGCCCGTTCCACAAGGGACAGGGCTTTTTTATTGACATACCACAAGATATCGTATATAATATTTCCGTTATGTTAAATAACATGGTAAAATCGGTTGTTCTATGGAGGAAGGAAAACCGATTAGCGCCCGGCCCGTAAGGGGTGACGAGGATGGCAGTTTATCGAAAGACTCGGCGGATGCTGCCACGGTTTTTCGGCGGACCGAGAGAGGAACGACAAAAAGCGGAATCAAAACCGTAACAGAGCGAGCCTCATTGCCGGACAGAATCAGGTCGAACGCGCATATGCTTTTCTTGCGCGGACCCGAATGAAACAGAAGGAGAAAAACAATGAGAGTCGTTATTCAGGACAATTATGAAAAAATGAGCCTTTGGGCTGCACACTATATTGCCGGCAAGATCAACGCGCATCAGGAAGCGCGTCCGTTCGTGCTCGGTCTTCCGACCGGTTCCAGTCCGATCGGCGTCTATAAAGAACTTGCCCGCATGAATCAGGCGGGGGAGGTTTCCTTTCAAAACGTCGTCACCTTCAACATGGACGAGTACCTCGGACTTCCGCATGAGCACGACCAGAGCTACTGGTATTTCATGCACGATAACTTTTTCGACCATCTGGTCGACATGAAGCCGGAAAACATCAATATCTTAAACGGCATGACCGATGATCCCGAAGGTGAATGCGCCCGCTACGAGGAAAAGATCAAGTCTTACGGCGGCATCGACCTGTTTATGGGCGGCATCGGCGTGGACGGTCACATTGCGTTCAACGAGCCGTTCACCTCGCTGTGCTCGCGCACCGGCGTCCGGAATCTCACCACCGACACGCGTATCGTCAATTCCCGCTTCTTCGGGAACGACCCCGAAAAGGTGCCCTCTCAGGCGCTTTCCGTCGGCGTCGGCACGGTCACGGATTCGAAAGAAGTGCTGATTCTCATCAACGGGCACAACAAGGCGAGAGCGCTTGCGGCTACCGTCGAAGGCAACGTCAGCCACAAGTGGACCTGCTCCGCGCTCCAGATGCATAACGGCGCGATCATCGCATGCGACGAGGCTGCCTGCGGCGAGCTGACAGTCGATACCTACAAATATTTCCTCGATATCGAGAGAAACGAGAGACTGTGATATGATGACGATCAAAGACCTGTATGATCTCGATCATACCCTTGCAAAGGACTATCTTTCGCAATTCACGTACCCGTGGGAAGCGCTGAAGGGCATCAAGGATTTTATCCTGCAGCTCGGCCCGACGCTCGGCGGGGAATATGAAGAAATTTCCGAGCACGTCTGGGTGCACAAGACTGCGAAGGTTTTCCCGTCCGCGTACCTCGGTGCGCCGTGCATCATCGGTCCCGAAACCGAAGTCCGGCACTGCGCGTTCATCCGCGGATCGGCATTGGTCGGCGCAAACTGCGTCGTCGGCAACTCCGTGGAGCTCAAAAACGTCATCTTGTTCGACAACGTGCAGACGCCGCACTACAACTATGTCGGCGATTCCATTTTGGGCTACAAAAGCCACATGGGCGCAGGTTCCATCACCTCGAACGTCAAGAGCGACAAGCAGCTTGTCGTCGTGCACAACGGCGAGGAGCAGATCGAAACCGGCATCAAGAAGTTCGGCGCGATGCTCGGCGACTACGTCGAGGTCGGCTGCAACGCGGTATGCAATCCCGGCACGGTGATCGGACCGCATTCGAACGTCTATCCGACAAGCTGCGTGCGCGGTGTCGTTCCGGCGTACAGCATCTGGAAGGACAACGGAACGGTTGCAGGCAAGGAGGAACGGTAATGGGTAAATATTTCGGAACGGACGGCTTCCGCGGCGAAGCGAATAAGGACCTGACCTTTGACCATGCGGTAAAGATCGGAAGATTTTTAGGCTGGTACTATGGCGCAAGGCTCGATAAAAAGGCCAAGGTCGTGATCGGCAAGGACACGCGCAGAAGCTCTTATATGTTCGAGTATGCGCTTTGCACGGGGCTCATGGCCTCCGGCGCGGACGCGTACATCATGCACGTCACCACCACGCCGTCGGTCGCGTACATTACGCGCGTCGACGATTTTGACTGCGGCATCATGATCTCTGCGTCGCATAATCCGTACTACGACAACGGCATCAAGCTGCTGAACTCCTTCGGCGAAAAGATGGACGAGGAAACGATCTTAAAGGTCGAGGAGTATATCGACGGCAAGATCGAGGTTCCGGTTGCCGGTCGGCACGAGATCGGCCGCACGGTCGACTACGTCGCGGGCAGAAACCGCTACGTCGGCTTCTTGATCTCGCTTTCGAAATACAGCTTCAAGGGCGTTAAGGTCGGCCTCGACGTGGCGAACGGCGCCGCGTGGCAGATCGCGAAAGGCGTTTACGAAGCGCTCGGCGCAAAGGTCTACGTCATGAACGATAACCCCGACGGCTACAACATCAATACAGACTGCGGCTCGACGCACATTGAGCATTTGCAGAAGTTCGTGGTCGAGAACAAGCTCGACGTCGGCTTTGCTTTCGACGGCGACGCGGACCGGTGCCTGTGCGTGGACGAGAAGGGCAACGTCGTGACCGGCGACCACGTGCTCTACATCTACGGCCTCTATATGAAGGAGCGCGGAAAACTCCTGAATAACAAGGTCGTCACTACCGTGATGAGCAACTTCGGACTCTACAAGGCGCTGGATAAAGTCGGCATCGAATACGAAAAGACCAAGGTCGGCGACAAGTACGTCTATGAGAACATGGTCAGGACCGGCAACCGCATCGGCGGCGAGCAGAGCGGACACACGATCTTTTTGAAGTACGAAACGACCGGCGACGGCATCGTGACGAGCCTCAAACTCATGGAGGTCATGCTTGCCAAGGAAAAACCGATGAGCGAGCTTGCCGCGCCCGTCGTGTTCTATCCGCAGGTGCTGAAGAACGTCCGCGTCAAGTCCAAGCCCGACGCGCAGAACGATCCGGACGTGCAGGCGGCGGTGAAAAAGGTTGCCGACGAGCTCGGCGACACCGGCCGCATCCTGGTGCGCGAATCCGGCACCGAGCCGGTGATCCGCGTCATGGTTGAGGCGGACACGAACGAGATCTGCGAAAAATACGTCGACTCCGTAATCGAAGTCATCAAGGCAAAGGGACATCTCGCGTAAGCAATTGAAAAAATGACCGGAAGGGGCTGTCGTTCGACGGCCCCTTTCACTATTTCGCGTGGGAAGCGCCTCCGAACGTTTTTTTCACATTTTTTCGCGCATTGACACAAAATTGAAACAGAATCGGGGAAAACTGTTCACAAAGAAAACGCACTTTGTTCAAATCAGGGTGCTATGATACGTACGATGGATAAGCATATTGTGGCTGTTTTCGAAGGAAAATGATCGGAGTTGACGCAAGATATTGCGAATAATCGGCGGATAACACCCAAAATACGGCATGTAAACCGTCCGATTCGGCAGTTCAGCCGACCAATCGCGAAAAAATGCGGTAAAATTTTCGCGCCAAAAGATGCGCACAAAAAGAACGGTTCACATGTTCAAAAAATACGAGGGGGATTCTGATCCCATGCTTTTGAACATGCTTCGGATTCGCGGAAATCATACCGCGGGACACATATCGGGAGGAACAAAATGGCACAGAATAAGAAAAAAAGAAGGAAAAAAGTGCAGCCGCGCTTTTACGTGATCATCACGGTCTTCCTTGTGCTGATTCTGACGCTGATCGGCCTGATTATCTGGCTGATCGCGGAGTACGCGGGTCAGCACGGAAAGTGCGCGTACGACAGGGAAGTAAAGGCGTACGAGGATATTGAGGACTATGTGCCGATCTCGTACGACGAGTACAAGAACGGCGCGACGATGCGCCCGGCCGTCACCGAGACGCCGCCGCCCACGCCGACGCCCGAGCCCACGCCGGAACCGACGCCGCGCGTCACGCCGCATGTGGTGGCGGAATCGAACCCTGAGCAGTACGCGGTCGAGCCGCATATAGAGATCGGCGGATCGTTTGTCGGCGGCGCGTATTCCGGCGGAGAGGAGATTTCGGCAAACAGCTATCAGCGCACGGGTGCGGAACGGATCGTATTCCCGGAGGCGACAAAGTACAATGCGGAAGGCGTTAACGGCATTCTGACGTTCCGCGGCAACAACTGGAGAAACGCGTCCTGCTTCGGGACGGTCAACCTGACCGAAAAGAAGATGACCAAGGTCTGGGAGAAGAAGATCGGCTCGCTCACAAAGGGCGGCGGCAGCGGGACGTGGTCCGGCTGCGGCTGGACGGGGCAGCCGCTGATCGTGCAGTGGCCTGCCGAAACACGCAGGATCATGAATCTGTACGACTGGGCGAAGAACAAGGACGGGCTCGTTGAGGTCATTTATCCGACGGAGGACGGAAACATCTACTTCCTTGATCTCGAAACAGGCGAGCAGACGCGTGACACGCTGATCATGCGCGTTCCGTTCAAGGGCACCGGCAGCATTGATCCGAGAGGGATTCCGCTGCTCTACTGCGGCTCCGGCGACCAGTATGAGGAGGACAGTCAGAAATCGCGCGCGTACATCATCTCGCTGATCAACGGCAGCGTGCTTTATGAGTTCGGCAAGCAGGGAATGGATCCGTTCGCAAAGCGCGAATGGTATGCGTACGATTCCGCACCGCTGATCGACGAAAAGACCGACACGCTGATCTGGCCGGGTGAGAACGGCATTCTCTATACAATGAAGCTGAACACCGACTATGATCCGACGCTTGGTTCCGTCTCGGTCAAGCCTTCGGACATTGTGAAGCTTCGCTATGACAGCCGCTTCTCCTATGAGAAGATTGACGTCGCCGATTCCACACACAAGTGGCTCGGCTACGAGGGCAGCGCGGTTGCGTGGAACGGTCACCTGTATCTTTCGAGCAACGACGGCCTGTTCCAGTGCGTCGATCTCAACACGATGCAGATCGTTTGGACGGCAAACACCGAGGATGATACGAACGGCAGTCCGGTGCTCGACGTGATCTCCGACGAGGAGGCATACCTATACGTCGGTACGTCGCTGCACTTCATGAAGGATAAAAACAATACCGGCGTTGCGCCGTTCTTCAAGATCGACGCGATCACCGGCGAGATCAAAGGCCGCTACGGGCTGACGGTCTACACCATTTCCGGCGTGTCGGGCGGCATTCAGTCCACGGCGGCGGTCGGCAGAGCTGGCAGCAATATCTCCGATCTCGTGTTCATTTCGATCGCGCGCTACGGCGATAAGGACGCAGGCATCCTCGTTGCGCTCGACAAGGAGACGTTCGACGTAAGATGGAAGATGGACATGGACGCGTATTCCTGGTCCAGCCCGACGGTCGTATACGACTCGGAAAACAACGGCTATGTGATCCAGGCGGATTCCAAGGGCAGGATCTTCCTGCTCAACGGCGAGACCGGAGAAGTGCTTAACACGATCTCTCCCACGCCGAAAGGCAGCAACTTTGAAGCGTCGCCCGCCGTGTTCAACAATATGCTCGTGGTGGGCTGCCGCGGCGACCAGCTGATCTTCGGCATCCGGCTTTCGTAAACGGCGCACAAAAAACAACGAATCGAATTCCCTCTTCCGTATACTGCGGGAGAGGGAGTTTTGCAATATTAACGGAAATGTCGAAAATAGTTTGCATTTTCCGCGTTGCGCACGGGAAAAGATTACGGTATAATACCAAATATGGCAAGAAGACAGCAGCGGACGATCAGTCCGAAATTCATACTGTTCTGTGCGTCGGTGTTCATCCTCGTGATCGCCGTCGTGATTCTCGTGTTCGTCATCACGCTGCAGCGCAACAACCAGGCGGGCACGGCAGACGCTGGCGCAGCGTCCGGCTGCAGCCGTTCCAAAGACGCGATTTCCTTTGCGACCGAAATCGAAGACGAGAATCCGCCGCAGACGACCGTGCGCCCGTCCTCCTCCGACAATACGGGGGAAGGAGCGTCGGTGATTTCCGATCCGTCCGCGTATCCGGAGAGCGCGGCTTTCGACGTGTCGCCCGTCGACGACGCGAAGCCTTCGAACTTCGGCTTCACCTATGAGATCCGCAAGAACAACCGCGAGGACAGCTATTCCTCGAACCCGAACGAAAACAGCTTTTCGTTCGGAAAAGGTAAGGACTACACGGCGGTCAAGGGTATCACGACGTTCGGCGGAAACAATTACCGCAGCGGGTTTGCCTACGGCACGGCGCGGATCACCATGCAGACGATCGAAACGGTCTGGTCGTTTGCGGTCGGCTCGGCGAACGGCTTTTCCGGGGCGGCATGGACTGGTCAGCCGCTGATCGTCACGTGGGAGGGGCAGACTTTAAAAACGCTCGGCGTGCGCGACGAATTCAAGATGCAGGACAGCCTGAACGAGGTTATCCTCTGCGCCGCGGACGGCAATATCTACTTTTATGAGCTCGAAACCGGAAACCGCACGCGCGATTCGATCGCGATCGGCGCGCCCATGTTCGGTACGCCCACACTCGACCCGAGAGGCATTCCGATGCTGTATATCGGACGCGGCAACACGATGGAGACGAACAGCAACAAATCCGCGGCATACGCGGTCAATCTTTGCAGCAACAAGTTTGAGACTATCGTTTCCGGCAAAGACTATACGGCGCGCCGTGCCGACTGGTCCGCGTTCGATTCGAGCCCGCTGATCATCGACGACACGCTGATCTGGCCGAGTGAAAACGGCGTGCTTTACCTGATCGAGCTGAACACGAGCTACGACGCCGAAACGGGAAGCCTTTCGATCAATCCGGGCGACAAGATCAAGTACCGCTATTCCGGTTCGGATTATTCGGCCGTCACGCAGGCAGGCAAGCGCGCATACGGGTTTGAATCCTCGGCCGCGGCGTTCCGAAATTACCTGTACCTTACCGATAACGGCGGGTACCTGCAGTGCGTTGATCTCAACACGCTGAAGCTGCGCTTCGTCACCGACGTCGGCGGCGATTCCGACGCAACGCCCGTGCTCGAAGAAAACGGAGCAGACGGCACCGTTTACGTCTATACCGTGTCGCAGACGGACGCGCAGGACGCCTCGCTGCAGAACGGTTACGGCTATTCCTACGTGCGAAAGATCGACGCGAAAACCGGCGCCATCGTC
This sequence comes from Clostridia bacterium, assembly GCA_017388175.1. Taxonomy (GTDB): domain Bacteria; phylum Bacillota; class Clostridia; order Christensenellales; family CAG-138; genus UBA3792. The sequence goes on from JAFOTD010000107.1 coordinate 10,316, forward strand.
TGGGAACAGAAAGAATACGTGCAGATACTCGACCCGATCACCGGTAAGAATATGAAGGGCGGCGGGAAGGCCACGCCGCACATCGGTCACGGTACGATCGGCGATCTTCTGATCTGTTCGTTCTACGGCATGACCGTGCAGACAACCGACGAGGACGGCAATCCGACGTTCAAATTCGGCGGAAAGATCGTCGCCTACGACCGCAATAACGGCTCCGTGCGCTGGACGATCACGCAGACCGGCAACGCGGACTATGTTTCTTCGCCGCTGGTCGTGTACAACGCGCGCGGCGACGCGTATCTGATCGCCTGCGACCGCAGCGGCGCGATCCGACTGTACGACGCGGCAAATCCCGGCGAGAATTCACTTTCCGGGCTCACCCTCGGCGAGCGCATCGACGCCACGCCGGTCGCCTACGGGAACTACGTCGTGGTCGCCACGACCGGCTCCACCGAGCAGCCGCGGCTCTTCTGCCTGAAACTGAGCTGACGCAGGCATTTTATAGGACGCTTTTCGGAGCGTCCTTTTTCTGTTCGGAACACCTTGCGAAACCGGACGGCGTTTGGTATAATCCGGGTATCGAGATAATGGGGGGCATATGGAATGAAGATCCTGCTTGTCAACGACGACGGCGTCGATGCGGCCGGCATCCGGGAGCTGATGCAGGGACTCTGTAAAAACCATACGGTTTGGGCGATTGCGCCGGACCGGCAGAGAAGCGCTGCAAGCAAAGCGATGACGCTGAACAGCCCGCTTCGCGCCGTGAAGCGGGAAATCCCCGGCGCGGCGCTTGTGTACGCGATCGACGGCACGCCGGTGGACTGCGCGCGTCTCGGACTCGGCAATCTCGTTCCCGAACAGCCGGATCTGGTGATCTCGGGCATCAATCACGGTCCGAACCTCGGCAGCGACACGCTCTATTCCGGCACTTGCGCAGGCGCGCAGGAGGCGGCGTTACTCGGCATTCCCGCGATTGCTATGTCGCTGGATCATCGTGAACCGACGCATTTTGAAACGGCGTATTACGTAACCGAAAAGATGATCGGCGTATGCATGCGCCACCCGCTGCCGTCCGGCATGTTTTATAACGTCAACGTGCCCGACGTGCCGATCGTGGAAATCAAGGGATATAAGGTCACCGGCCTCGGGCTCGTACGGTATAAAAAGGTCTATGAATCCCGCGAGGATCCGCTCGGACGGCCGTATTACTGGGCGCCGCGCGGAAGGCTTCCGGGCGATCCGGACGCCGACACGGACGATGCGTGGCTCAAAAAAGGATACGTCACGGTCACGCCGATGGGCTATCATTGCGAATCGCCCGACGCGGTCGATCTTGCGGCAGAATTCGGAGGCGAAGCATGAGAGTTGCGGTTATCGGCGGCGGCGCTGCCGGACAGCTTGCTGCGATCAAGGCGGCGGAAAACGGGCATACCGTGACGATTTTTGAGCAGAACGAAAAGCTCGGCAAAAAACTGTTCATCACCGGCAAGGGCCGCTGCAACCTGACGAACGCGGCCGACCGGGAGGGCTTTTTCCGGCACGTCGTGAAAAATCCCCGGTTTCTGTACAGCGCATACGCGCATTTCGACAGCGCGGCGATCATGCAGCTCGTGGAATCGGCGGGCGTGTCCTTAAAGGTCGAGCGCGGACAGCGCGTGTTTCCGGCTTCGGACCACTCGAGCGATATTCTGAAGGCGCTGGAAAAGACGGTCCGTTCGCGCGGCGTCGACGTGCGGCTCCGTACGCGCGTTTCGGGAATTCTGACGAACGGGGGATCGGTCTCGGGCGTTCAAATCGGACAAACCGTTGAGCCGTTTGACGCGGTCATCCTCGCAACCGGCGGACTTTCCTATCCGTCTACGGGCAGCACCGGAGACGGATTCCGCTTTGCCGAAAAACTCGGGCACACGATTGAACCGCTGACCGGCTCGCTCGTACCGCTCGAAATGGAGGAAACGTGGTGCGCGGAGCTGTCCGGGCTGACGCTGAAGAACGTGACGCTGACCGCCTATAACAGAAAAGGAAAGGAAGTGTACTCCGATCTCGGCGAGATGCTGTTCACGCACTTCGGGGTGAGCGGACCGCTGGTGCTTTCGGCTTCCGCGCTTTTAGCGGGCGAGGCGGACGGCGCGCTCCTTTCGATCGACTTAAAGCCCGGTCTTTCCGAGGAACAGCTCGACGCAAGGCTTTTACGCGATCTTGCGGCGAACGCGAAAAAGAGCTTCGGCGGCGCGCTTTACGGGCTGCTTCCGCAAAGGCTTCTGGGCGTCGTGCTCGACGCAGCGGGGATCGACGGCGCAGCACAGGCAGGCAACTGCACGAAGGCGCAGCGGAAAGCGCTTGTCGAAACGCTGAAGGGGCTGAAGCTGCACGTGACCGGCGCGAGACCGGTTGCGGAGGCGATCGTGACCCGCGGGGGCGTATCGGTTCGGGAGGTCAATCCTTCCACGATGGAATCAAAGAAGATCGGAAATCTGTTTTTTGCGGGCGAAATACTCGATACGGACGCCTTTACGGGCGGGTTTAACCTGCAGATCGCCTGGTCGACGGGCGCGCTTGCGGGCAGCAGCATTCCAACGGAGGTAAAATGATATGAAACAAAGCATCGGCATCGACGGACCCGCCGGCGCGGGCAAGAGCACGATCGCAAAGCGCATCGCCGCGATCCTGCAGATTCCGTATCTGGACACGGGCGCGATGTACCGCGGCGTTGCGGTCGCGGCAAAACGGCACGGCGTGGCTTTTACGGACGAGGCGGCGATCGCAGAGACGGTCGCGTCGCTCGACCTTTCCGTGCGCTATTCGGACAGCGGCGAACAGCATATATTCGTAGACGGCGAGGACGTCACCGGCGAGCTTCGCACTGAAGAGATCAGTCAGGGCGCTTCGCTCGTGAGCCGTGTACCCGCCGTGCGCGACCGGATGACGGAACTGCAGCGCGAGGTTGCGCACGCGCAGCGCGTGGTCATGGACGGCCGTGATATCTGCACGAACGTTCTGCCCGACACGCCGTATAAGTTTTTCGTGACCGCTTCGGCGGAGGAGCGCGCTTCCAGACGTGTGAAGCAGCTTAAGGAAAGCGGGCAGCCGGCCGATTACGAAACGATCCTGCACGACATCATCCGCCGCGACAGGCAGGACAGCGAGCGCGCCTATAAGCCGCTGTACTGCGGCGCGGATACGAAGCGGATCGACACGACCGACATGACGATCGAAGAGGCGGTCGAAGCAATTCTTTCGGAGGTCTGATATGCTGTACGTCATCGGGTGCATCATTTTAAAGCCGATTCTCTGGCTGTACGGACGGCCGAAGATTCATAACCGCGCCGCATTGAGAAGCAAGGGCAAGGTGATCTACGTTTCAAACCACGTGAAGATGAGCGACCCGGTCTGGATCGCCGCCATCGTCTGGCGATGCATCCATTTCATGGCGAAGTCCACACTGTTTTCGTCCAAATTCATGACAGCGATCTACCGGCTGATGCTGGCGTTCCCCGTAAACCAGCGTACGGCGGATACGAAGTCGATCCGGCATGCCTGCAGACTGCTTGAAAAGGGCAAGGCGTTCGGCGTATTCCCGGAGGGACACCGTTCCTCCACCGAGACGGATATGGACACGTTCGACAAGGGCTGCGCGTTCATCGCGATGCGTTCGGATGCGCCGATCGTGCCGATGTACATCGTACACCACGACCGCAAGTTCGGGCAGAGGCTCAAGGTCGCGGTCGGCGACCCGATCTATCCTGCGGAGATCAAGGCAAAGTGTCCCGGCAAGAAGCCGGTCGACGCCGTAAATACGGCGATCACGGACGCGATGATGACGCTGAAGGACATTGCGGAGGCGCTCTGATGCAGATTCTTTCGGCAAAACACAGCGGCTTCTGCTTCGGCGTATCGCGGGCGATCGAACTCGTGAACGAGGCGGCGGAAACGGACGCGCGCGTATATACGTTTGGCAAGATCATCCATAACGAAGGCGTCGTACGGGAGCTCGAAGAAAGGGGCATTTTCGCGGTCGAATCGCTCGACGGGCTGAAGCCGGGGGACACGCTCGTGATCCGGGCGCACGGTGCGCCGACGGAGGTGTTCCGCGCGTGCGAAGAAAAAGGGGTCCGCGTGATCGACGCGACGTGTCCGTTTGTGAAGCGCATTCATAAAATCGTCGAGCGCGCGGCGCAGGACGGCGAGCGCGTCGCGATTCTCGGCAAGCCATCGCACCCCGAAGTGATCGGGATCAAAAGCCGCGCGGGGAAGGACGCGGTTATTCTGACCGATGCGGCTGACGCCGAAGCGATGACGCCTTCCGACACGCTATCGCTTGTTTCGCAGACGACGGCGAAGGCGGAGGTTTACGACGCGGTTTTGTCGATCCTCGGCGAAAAGATCGCGGATCTGCATGCGCACTGCACGATCTGCGATACCACGAGGCAGCGGCAGGCGGAGGCGGAAATGCTTGCAAAAAGATGCACGCGCATCTTCGTCCTGGGCTCCGAAACGAGCGCGAACACCTGCGCGTTGCTGGATTTGTGCAAAAAAACTTGCAAAAACGCCGAAATCATTGATGAGATCGGTAAAATTCCTCTTGCAAAAATAAAACACGATGATATAATAGGGATAATCGCGGGCGCATCGACGCCCAAAGCGATGATTAGGGAGGTTAAACAAGTAATGAGCGAACTCGAAAAGACGACAGTAGAAACCATCGAAGCGGAAGCTCCCGCTGAGGTTGTCGCCGAAACCACTGAAGTCGTTGCGGAAGCAGAACAGGCAGTTGAAACGGTAGCGGAAGCGGTCGAAGAAGTCAAAGAGACCGTTGAAGAAGCACCGGCAGCAGTCGAAGAAGCAGCGGCACCCGTTGCTGTCGAGGCGGAGGCGGAAGCCGAGCCCGAGACTTTTGAACAGGCCTTTGAAAAGACCGTAAAGCGGATTCGTCCCGGCCAGGTGATCACGGGAACCGTGCTTCAGATCGTGGACGGCGAAGTTTTCGTCAACATCGGCTATAAGGCTGACGGCGTGATTCCGAAGGGTGAATTCTCCGCGGATCCCGAAGTCCGTGCGGAAGACGTTGTCAAAGAGGGTGACAGCATCGACGTGGAAGTCCTCATGGTCAACGACGGCGAAGGCAATGTCCGCCTTTCCCGCAAGAATGTCGAAGGCAAGAAGCTGCTGGACGAAATGTTCGCAGAAGACGTCGAAGGCAAGACCTTTGAGGCAGTGGTCAAGGAAGTCGTCAAGGGCGGCCTGATCGGTGAGATCAACGGCGGCGTCCGGGCTTTCATTCCTGCTTCGCACGTTTCTACCAAATACGTTGAGAATCTGAACGATTACGTCGGCAAGACGGTCAAGGTCAAGGTCCTCGAAGCGGACAAGGCCAAGAAGCGTATCGTTGCGTCGATCAAGCAGGTCCTCGTTGAGGAAGCAAAAGCGGCCAAGGCAGCCAAATGGGATGCGCTCGTCGTCGGCGAGAAGATCCACGGCGTCGTCCGCCGCATCACCGATTTCGGCGCGTTTGTCGACATCGGCGGTCTTGACGGTCTCGTACACGTCACCGACTGCGCATGGGGCAGAGTGAAGCATCCGAGCGATGCGCTGTCCATCGGTCAGGAAATCGAAGTGCTGATTCTCGGCGTTGATCGCGAGAAGGAACGCATTTCGCTGGGCTACAAGCAGCTCCAGCCGAAGCCCTGGACCAAGGCGGCGGAGAAGTATCCGATCGGCTCCATCGTCGAGGGCAAGGTTGTCCGTATCGTCCCGTTCGGCGCGTTCGTCGCGCTTGAACCGACGATTGACGGTCTCATCCATATCTCTCAGATCGGCGTACATCGCATCGAGAAGGTCGAGGACGAGATCAAGGTCGGCGACATCGTTCGCTGCAAGGTGCTCGACGTCAACGTCGAAGCAAAGCGCATCAGCCTCTCCCGCAAGGACGCTTTGATCGAGGAGAATCCCGAGATCGCGGAGCAGCTTGCGGCGGAGAAGGCAGAGCGTGAACGCGTCAACGCGGAACGCAGAGCACAGCGCGAAGCACAGCGCGAACAGCAGAACAAGGAACGCGAGGAGCGCAGCACGCGCCGCTCGCAGGACAACGGCGAGCGCCGCGAATCCCGTCCGGATCGCCGCCGCCGCAACTCCGAGGACGGCGAGTATGAGCTGCCCCCGGTGACGCAGACGACTACGTCTCTGGCGAGCCTGTTTGCGAACTTCAAAGCGGACGAGGAGTAATTTCCCGTCCCAAAACCCTCAAACCATAAGCCGATCGCATGCGCGGTCGGCTTTTCATATCGCGCGTTTATGAAAAAATTTTGAAAAATTTAAGAGAAATCTCTTCCATTCTTGAAATGTATCTGTTATAATGCGTTTGTACGTATGGCGTGTAAGTTTACATTCCTACGAAATAAGGACAATAATAATCAGGAGGAAAGAACACACTATGAAGAAAATCATTGCAATGCTGATGGTTCTCGCAATGGTCTTCGCGTTTGCTGCCTGCAGCGGCAAGTCGGAGAACAGCGGCGCCGATGCTATCGCCGATGAGATGACGTCCGAAGACGGCAAGTATGAGATTGCGTTCGTTACCGACGTTGGCCAGCTGAAGGACAAGTCCTTCAACCAGGGCACCTGGGACGGCTGCAAGCTCTATGCTTCCGCGAACAACAAGTCCTACAAGTACTATCAGCCCGCGAATGCTGATAAGGCAACCGACGATGACCGTTACAATGCCATGAAGGCAGCTGTCGACGGCGGCGCGAAGGTTGTTGTCTGCGCAGGCTTCATGCAGGAAACCGCGCTCAAGAAGGCGGCAGCAGAGTTTACCGATGTTAACTTCATCTTTATTGATGGTTATCCGGTCGGTCTTGATAATGTTGCGGGTATCGCTTTCCAGGAAGAACAGGCCGGTTACCTCGCAGGCTATGCGGTAGTCATGGAAGGCTACACCAAGCTCGGCTTCTGCGGCGGCGGCGGTGGCACCAACCCGGCATGCTGCCGTTATGGCTACGGCTTCGTTCAGGGCGCAAATGACGCTGCTAAGGCAAAGGGCATCACCGTTGATGTGAAGTACTCCTGGCAGTACGGCGCAGCCTTCTCCGCATCCCCCGAACTGCAGACGATGGCTTCCGGCTGGTATGCAAGCGGCACGGAAATCATCTTTGCTTGCGGCGGTTCCATGTTCTCCTCGATCGCAGCGGCTGCTGCAGAGAACGATGCGAAGGTCGTCGGCGTTGACGTTGACCAGTCTCCGGAATCTGCTACCGTTGTTACTTCCGCTATGAAGGGCCTGTCCGCATCCGTCGAATGGGCGCTTGCAAAGCACTACGATGGTAAATTTGCAGATATCGGCGGCAAGGGGACCAGCCTGGGCGCAAAGGACAACGCAGTCGGTCTGCCGACCGCAACCTGGAGCCTCAAGAACTGGACGGTCGAACAGTACAACGAGCTGTTCAACAACATGAAGAACGGCACCCTCGTTGTTGACCCGAACTATCCGGCAGACAACGTGTTCACGTTCGAAAACGCAAACGTCGAAGTTATCTGATCAGGTTCAGAACGTACAGAAAGGACTTTCTCCGGAAAGTCCTTTTTTGTATTTCAATCATACATTTGTTAACAAAATGATCGCAATTTCTTCACAAATTTGTCATCTGTGCTTGCAATTTGGGCTTGCAGCACTTATAATATATCTAATACTTGTGGAAGTGTTTTCGCAAGTTACTGTGAAGGAGGTGGAGTCATGGAGCAAGCTCCCGAATATGTCATTGAGATGCTTCACATTACCAAGGTTTTCCCGGGTATCAAGGCAAACGATGATATTACGTTACAGCTCAGGAAAGGCGAAATCCATGCGCTGTTGGGAGAGAACGGTGCCGGAAAATCCACGTTGATGAGCGTTCTGTTCGGTCTGTATCAGCCGGAGGAGGGCGTTATCAAGAAGGACGGCAAGGAGGTCAAGATCAACAATCCGAACGATGCAACGGCGTTGCATATCGGCATGGTACATCAGCACTTTAAACTGATTGATGTATTTTCGGTGCTTGACAACATCATTCTCGGCGCTGAGGACACGAAGCTTGGTTTTCTGCAGAAAAAAGCTGCGCGAAAGAAGGTCAAGGAGCTTTCCGAACGCTACGGCCTGCACGTGGACCTCGATGCGAAGATTGAGGATATCACGGTGGGTATGCAGCAGCGTGTCGAGATTCTGAAAATGCTGTACCGCGACAATGAAATTCTGATCTTCGACGAGCCGACGGCTGTTTTGACTCCGCAGGAGATCGAAGAGCTCATGCAGATCATGCGCGGCCTTTCCAAGGAAGGAAAATCGATTCTGTTCATCTCGCATAAGCTGAACGAGATCATGGAGGTCTCCGATCGCGTTTCCGTTCTCAGAAAGGGCAAGTATATCGGAACTGTCAACACGGCAGATACCACCAAAGAGGAACTGTCGTCCATGATGGTCGGCCGTCCGGTTCAGCTTGTCGTTGAAAAGGATGAGGCGAAACCTGCCGAACCGACCCTTGAGGTCAAAAACCTCACTGTGCCGTCCAAACTGCATAAGAACAACGCAGTTAAGAACGTATCGTTTACCGCGCATGCCGGTGAAATCACCTGTATCGCCGGTATCGACGGAAACGGACAGACCGAGCTCGTCTATGCGCTCACGGGACTTGAAAAGGCGTCCTCCGGCAAGATCACACTCTGCGGAAAGGATATTACGAAAGCGTCCATCCGTCAACGCAGTCTGGCCGGCATGAGCCATATTCCCGAGGATCGTCATAAGCACGGTCTCGTGCTCGATTTTACTCTCGAACAGAACATGGTTCTGCAGCGCTATTATGAACCGGCGTTCCAGAAAGCGGGCTTCATTCGCTTCGGCGAAGTTCGCAAATACGCGGATAAGCTGATCGAACAGTTTGACGTACGTTCCGGTCAGGGCGCGGTCACAACGGCGCGTTCCATGTCCGGCGGCAACCAGCAGAAGGCGATCGTTGCGCGCGAGATTGACCGCAACCTTCCGCTGATCATCGCAGTACAGCCCACCAGAGGCCTCGACGTCGGCGCGATCGAGTTTATTCACAAGCGTCTCGTTGAAGAGCGCGACGCGGGCAAGGCGGTTCTTTTAGTCTCTCTCGAACTCGAAGAGGTCATGAGTCTTTCTGACCGCATTCTCGTCATGTACGAGGGCGAGATCGTCGGCGAGCTTGATCCCAAGAAGACAACCGTGCAGGAACTCGGCCTTTACATGGCGGGCGCCAAGCGCGACAACGCGGAAGCAGAGGAGGCGCAAGCATGAAAGACTTACTGAAGAAAAACGGAACGCGTTCCGTTCTTGCGACGATCATCTCGATCCTGATCGGCCTTTTTGCCGGCGCAATCCTTGTTTTGATCGTCGGCCTCGTTTCTCCGCGCATCGGGATCAAAGGCGCGTGGGACGGCATTCGTCTGATCGTGGCCGGCATTCTGTGCACGGGACGAGAGGCCGGCAGTCTGACTTTCGGATTCAACTTGCAGGTCATCGGTGATACGCTGTTCACTGCGGTTCCGCTGATCCTCTGCGGTCTGTCGGTTGCGCTTGCGTATAAGACCGGCCTGTTCAACATCGGCGCGTCCGGTCAGTTCCTTGCCGGAACCTGCGCGACGCTGTTCGTTGCGCTTTCCATTCCGGCGGGTGCGTTGCCGAAATTTTTGATCTGGATTCTGGCGTTCCTTGCGGGCGTTCTCGCAGGTGCCGCGTGGGGCGCAATTCCCGGGCTTTTGAAGGCGTTTTTGAACATCAACGAGGTTCTCGCCTGCATTATGACGAACTGGATCGCTGCGAATCTCGTCACGTGGATGTTCGACATCAGCAACCTCAAGAACCTGGTCGAGGGCACCAAGACCGGCTACATCTACAAGACCACCTACGGTCTTGTCAACGTGAACGGGCAATGGATGTATCAGGACGGTCTCGGCGTTGCGACACCGAAGCTTGGGCTGGATAAGCTGCTTCCGGGTTCGCAGGTCAACGCCGGTATTCTGATTGCGATCGTCATTGCGGTTATCGTATACGTCATTCTGACCAAGACGACGTTCGGCTATGAGCTGAAGGCTTGCGGTGCGAACCGTCATGCGGCACGGTACGCGGGCATTCGGGACAAGAACAGCATCGTGTATTCGATGGCGATCGCCGGAGCGCTCGCCGGATCGGCCGCCGCGTTGTATTACCTGTCCGGCAACACGGAACTGTCCTGGGAAGTCTACCAGAAGCTGCCGGCGGAGGGATTTAACGGCATTGCGGTCGCAATGCTTGCGAGCTGCAACCCGATCGCCTGCATCTTCACCGGTTTGTTTATGGCGGCTGTCAAACAGCATGGTTCGCAGCTGTCCTTCCTCACCTCATACAACGAATACATCACGGACGTTATCATTGCGGTCATCGTGTACCTTTCGGCATTCTCGCTGCTGATCAAGACGTGGATCGGCGGGCGCAAGAAGACGAAAAAAACAAAGGATATCAATCCGGTTCAACCCAAAGACGACAATGCCGCTACGGGAAAGGGGGCTGCTGAATAATGTCATTCTTAATCAGCAAAACTTTGGTTTATGCCATTCCGCTGATGATCGTCGCGCTTGCCGGCGTGTTCGCTGAGCGCAGCGGCGTCATCAACCTTGCTTTGGAAGGCATCATGATCTTCGGCGCGTTTGTAGGCGCTTTGACAATCAACCTGATGCAGCAGGGAAACGTCTTCGGTATCATCGACCTTTCAAAGGATATGGCGGCAAACTGGGGAGGGATGCAGCTGTTCCTGCTCCTGATCATGGTGATCACGGCCATAGCCGGCGCAGTATTCTCGCTGCTGCTGGCGTTTGCGGCGATCAACCTGAAAGCGGACCAGACGATCGGCGGCACCGCGCTGAACATGCTGTCTCCCGCACTCGTTCTGTTCTTCATCCGTCTCATTGCGCAGCAGAGCGAAATGAGAATGTACAAGGACGACGCCGCGACGTGGTTCATGGTGAAAAAGAACATGCTCGGTTTTGACGGATCGAAGGACATCGGCTTCTTCGGTGAGACCTTCCTGAACAAGGTCTATTTGACCACGTATTTCTGCATCATCCTGTTCGTCGTGCTGTCGATCATCCTGTACAAGACCAGATTCGGTCTGCGGCTCCGTTCCTGCGGTGAGAACCCGCAGGCGGCGGCGTCCTTGGGCATCAACGTATACAAGATGCGTTACAGCGGCGTTCTGATCTCCGGCGCGCTCGCCGGTATGGGCGGTTTCGTCTACACGCTGACGACGGCCAACTGCGTTGCGAACGGCGACGTCGCAGGCTTCGGCTTCCTCGCGCTGGCGGTTATGATCTTCGGTAACTGGAAGCCCTTGAACATCGCGGGAGCCGCGTTGCTGTTCGGTCTGTTCAAGTGCGCCGCGGCAGGCTATGACTCGCTGGATATCAACGGCGACGGCGTAAAGCTCCTGCTGAACCTGAGCAAGGATCCGACGTGGGGCAAGATCTTCAACCCGCATCTGTACCGTTTGGTCCCGTACGTCATCTCGCTGCTGGTGCTTGCGTTCACGTCCAAGAAGTCGCGAGCGCCGAAGGCGGAAGGTATTCCTTATGATAAGGGCATGAGATAACAGCATAGGCAAATGGTGAAAAGGATCGCAGAAATGCGGTCCTTTTTTCGTATGCAAAATGATTGGTTCGGGCAGAATAGGGTCATGTTCTGGCTGATTCTTCTGTTTGTTATTCTGCTGCTTTTGCTGATCCTGTCCATGCCGCTGATCGTTGAGGTTCGGATGCGCATCGGCGTTCGAGGCGCTGCAGCACGTGCAAAAATCTGGCTGCTCGGGCTGATTCCGATTCCGGTGCGGCTCCGGGTGCATCTGCTCTCGGATCCGTATTTTACGCTCATTTTCGGAAAGAAACGCATCTTTTTGCTGCAAAAAAAGAAAAGCGGCGGCGGAGCGGGCATACGCGAAGGCGTGCGCGTTCTGCGGCTTGACACGAAAACGACCGTCGGTATCGAAGACGAACCGGCACAGGCGGTCGTCGCGGCAGGGACGATCGCGGTGCTGCTTTCTATGCTGATTCCGCGCGTTGCGGAAAGCGGCTCGGCGCGCGCAAGCCTTTCGAAAACGTCGATGCTGCGTATCCGCGCGGAGGGAACGCTGCTGCTGAATCCGGTCCGGATGGCGGCGGGTTTTTGGCGGGAAAGGCGTATAGCAAAGCAAAAAGACGCAAACAATAGCCCTGAATTCAAAGAAAAGAGGACGGAATATGCATCCTGTTGAAACCATTCTGCAAACGACGATGCGCGAGCTCAAGAACATCGTCGACGTGAACACAATCGTGGGCAACCCGATCTACGGCGAAGGCGGCGCGGTCGTCGTTCCCGTGTCCAAGGTCTGCCTCGGATTCTTTGCGGGCGGCGGCGATTTTCCGACGCAGGCCGTCACAAAGAAGGGACAGCCTGATTTCGACGCAAACGGCTATCCGTTTTTGGGGGCGAGCGTCGTCGGCGTGTCCATTCAGCCGAAGGCGTTTCTGCATATGCAGGGCGGGCAGGTTACGATTATGCATGCCGATTGCGACAATACGCTCGACCGGCTCGTGCAGATGATTCCTGCGGCGATGAACGAGATCCGCGACGCGATCACCGGCGTGCGCGCGCAAAAATGTGAGGAGCAGGGAGAGAGCGAATCGTGAAGCGCCTGCTTGCGGCTGTAATCTGCGCGGTCCTGCTGCTGCCCGGGATTGCACGGGCGGAGACGAAGCCAAGGGAGGACGTGCAGGCTGAAGCGGCGTATCTGATCGAAGCGAACTCGGGACGCGTGCTGTATGCCAAGAATGAAAACGCGCACCTGCCGATGGCAAGCACAACGAAGATTATGACGGCGCTGTTAGCGGTTGAATCCGGCAGAATGGAGGAGACCGTGACCGTGCCGGATGCCGCCGTCGGCACCGAGGGCTCCTCGATGTATCTGAAAAAAGGCGAGACGCTTCGGCTAAGGGATCTCGTATACGGGCTGATGCTGACCAGCGGCAACGATGCGGCGGTTGCGATCGCATGCGTACTCGACGGCAGTACGGCGGCGTTTGCCGATCACATGAATGCGCGCGCAAGGGAGCTGCATCTTTTTGACACGCATTTTGTTACACCGAACGGACTGCATGATCCGAACCATTATACGTCCGCGCATGATCTCGCGCTGCTCGGCGCCGCGGCGCTCGAGAACCCGGTTTTTGCGGAAATCGCAGCGACACAGTATTGCAGAACCGAGGGCTCGAACCCGCATGCGCTGAAAAACAAGAACCGTCTGCTGTGGGAATACGAGGGCGGAATCGGCGTGAAGACCGGCTATACGAAGGCGGCGGGGAAGTGCCTCGTGTTTGCGGCGGAGCGCGGCGAAATGAAGCTGGTCGGCGCGGTGCTGAACTGTCCGACGATGTGGAACGCCGCAAAAAGCATGCTGGACAAGGGCTTTACGGCATATCGTATAAAGCCGTTTCTGGCGGGGGACACGGTTTTTTCGCTTCCGGTTGAAAACGGCGTGAAAAAAACATTGTCTGCGGCGCCGATTCGCGGTATACTGTATCCGACGAAGATCGACGCAGACGAGTCGTTCGCCGTGGAAACGTCGTTTCAATCGGGCATTCGTGCGCCGGTTCCGGCCGGAGAACAACTCGGAACGGCAACACTTTTCTTAAACGGCGAGGCCATCGATTCGGTTCCGATCATTGCGATGGAGACGGTCGACGCGGTCGATTTCGGATATTTCTTAAAAAGGGCGGTTCTTGCGTTTGTAGGATGAACCGCGGGGACGGGGCAAATGCGGTTACAAAAATACATGGCGGACTGCGGCGTGGCATCACGCCGTGCCTGTGAACAAATCATAGAAGACGGTCGGGTCACGGTCAACGGAATCCCGGCCGATCTCGGCGCGTCGGTGGAGGAGACGGACGAGGTGCGGCTCGACGGGAAACGGCTCAGGCCGCAGCCGGAGCGCGTGGTGCTGATGCTGTATAAGCCGCGCGGTGTGGTCTCGACCTCAAGCGACGAGGCGGGTAGAAAAACCGTGCAGGAATTCGTGAAGGAGCTTCCGTACCGGCTGTATAACGTCGGACGGCTGGACCTGAATTCCGAGGGACTGCTGCTTCTGACAAACGACGGCGAGTTAGCGAACCGCCTGATGCATCCGCGCTACGGCGTCAATAAGACGTACCGCGTCGTATGCGACGGTACGCTGTCGGCAAGCGAGATCGCGACACTGACAAACGGCGTACAGTTGGAGGACGGTATCACCGCACCGGCAAAGGTGACGAATATCCGCCGCTCAACCACCGGCGGCACGGCGTTTTCGATCACCATACACGAGGGACGCAACCGCCAGATCCGCCGCATGCTGGAAGCGATCGGACACAGGACGCTGCGCTTAAAACGCGAGGCGTACGGCAATCTGAAGCTCGGCGATCTTAAGCCCGGCGAGTGGCGGTATCTGACACCGGAGGAGATTGCCGGACTATACGAATCAGGTAAGTAATCCGGAAGTATTTCATACAGGGGTGATCCACGGATCACCCCCTGTTTTTACATTGATTTTACCTTATATAAAATAAGGACGGCAAAAGAATGTTCTTTCCTGTCATTACTTGACTTTGTGTACTTTTTCAGGTAGAATGTATTTGGTAGGAATGGTTGATTACCCTCGATTCGGCTGAAACACAGAGATGTGTTCAAATACAGCAAAATATCTGGAAGAGATTACGGAGGGAAACATGAAGAAGTTTTTTGCAATCCTTTTGAGCCTGCTGATGATTGCAGCACTTGTTGCCTGCAGCGCAAACACGCAGGGAACGGACGATGCAGCGGGCGCAAATAACGGCGCAGCGCAGGCCGAGACGGCTGACAACATCGACGTTCAGGTCCCGTCGGACTTCAAAGTCGGCTTTATCTGCCTGCACGACGAAAACTCCACCTACGATCTGAACTTCATCAATGCGGCAAAAGCGGCCTGCGAGAAGCTGGGCATCACGGATTACGTGATCAAGACCAACATTCCCGAAGGCAAAGAGTGCTATGACACCGCGGCTGACATGGCGGACTCCGGCTGCAAGATCATCTTTGCGGACAGCTTCGGCCATGAGGACTTCATGATTCAGGCAGCGCGCGAGTTCCCGGATGTGCAGTTCTGTCATTCCACCGGCACCAAGGCGCACACCGAGGGACTTCCCAACTATCACAATGCGTTTGCGGCAATCTATGAAGGCCGTTACCTCGCGGGCATCGCGGCGGGCATGAAGCTCAACGAGATGATCGCAGACGGCAAGATCACCGCGGATCAGTGCAAGATCGGCTACGTCGGCGCGTTCACCTACGCGGAGGTCGTTTCCGGCTATACGTCCTTCTTCCTCGGCGTTCGTTCCGTCTGCCCGAGCGTAACGATGGACGTTATCTTCACCGGTTCCTGGTACGATGAGAAAGCCGAAAAGGAAAGCGCGCTGAAGCTGATCGACGGCGGCTGCGTGCTGATTTCCCAGCATGCGGACTCCATGGGCGCACCGTCTGCTTGTGAGAGTGCAGGCGTTCCGAACGTTTCCTACAACGGCAGCACGATTTCCGTCGGCCCGAACACCTACATCATTTCCTCCCGCATCAACTGGGAGCCCTACTATGAATATGCGATCAAGGCGGCCGCAGCGGGCAAAGCAATTCCGGCAGACTGGACCGGCACCATCGCGACCGATTCCGTGCAGCTTATCGATCTGAACACCGCGGTTGCGGCGGACGGCACGCAGGAAGCGATCGACGCGGCGATTGCTGCCATGAAGGCGGGCACGTTGCACGTATTCGACACAAAGAATTTCCAGGTTGAGGGCAAGAACCTTGACAGCTACATGGCGGACGTCAATTCCGATGCGGACTTTACGCCCGATACGGAAGTCATTATTGACGGCTATTTCCACGAGTCTGAATTCCGCAGCGCACCGTACTTCGATATCCAGATCGACGGCATCACGCTGCTCAACAAGTCCTTCTAATCCGAAACATGGAATCCCGATCGGGCTGCCTTCAGACAGCCCGATCGTGCTTTTTAAATACCGTTTATCCGAAAAAACACACGCATCGGTCGCTGCATGTGATTTACAACCGGGTCGATTTATGATACAATACGATATCATCGGGCAGGCAGAACGTCCCTTATGCCCGCAGGAAAGGATGTATGATCTTGGAAGCAGTCAAAAATGCCGTCAGGATGGAAGGAATCACAAAGCACTTCGGCAGTGTGGTTGCCAATCGGGATATCAATCTGGAATTGCATGAAGGCGAGATCCTTTCGCTGCTCGGCGAGAACGGCAGCGGAAAGACGACGCTGATGAATATGCTGTCCGGCATCTACTACCCGGACGAGGGACAGATCTATATCCACGAAAAACCCGTTAAAATCGCGTCGCCGAAAGACGCCTTTGAAAATGGAATCGGCATGATCCATCAGCACTTCAAACTGGTGGACGTGTTTACCGCGACGGAAAATATTATCCTCGGGCTTGAAGAGAAGGGCATGCTGAACGTCAAAAAGGCGGCGGCAAAGATTCGTGAAATCAGCGAGCGCTACGGCTTTGAAATCGACCCGAATCAGAAAGTCTACAATATGTCGGTATCGCAGAAGCAGACCGTTGAGATCATCAAAGTCCTGTATCGCGGCGCCGACATTTTGATTCTGGACGAGCCGACGGCCGTTCTGACGCCGCAGGAAACGGACAAGCTGTTCTCCGTCATGCGCAACATGAAAAACGACGGCAAATCGCTGATCATCATCACGCATAAACTGCATGAGGTGCTCGAGGTGTCCGACCGCGTGGCAATTCTGCGGAAGGGCGAGTACGTCGGCGACGTGGAAACGAAGACCGCGGACCAGCAGAGCCTGACCGATATGATGGTCGGCCGCGCGGTGAGCCTGAATATCGACCGGCCCAAGGCGCAGGAGATCAAGGAGCGCCTTCGCGTCGAGCATTTGACCGTCCGGGATGTGGAGGGCGTCAAGCGTCTGAACGACGTGAGCTTTTCCGCAAACGCGGGCGAGATTCTCGGTATTGCGGGCGTTGCCGGAAGCGGACAGAGGGAGCTTTTGGAGGCGATTGCGGGCCTGCAGAAAACGGATCCGGAAAGCCGCATCACGTATATCGAGCCCGAATCGGACGAGGAAAAGCAGCTGAACGGCAAGGATCCTCTGGAGATCATCAAATCCGGCATTCTGCTCTCGTTCGTGCCGGAGGACCGCTTCGGCATGGGGCTTGTCGGCGGCATGAGCATCACCGATAACGTCATGCTGAGAAGCTACCGAAGGGGCAAACACAATCCGTTTTTCGATCATAAATTCCCGAAGGAGCTCGCCAACAAGATCGTCAACGATCTCGAGGTTGTAACGCCGAACGTCGACAAGATTCCGCTTCGCAGACTTTCGGGCGGCAACGTACAGAAGGTTCTGGTCGGCCGCGAGATCGAACAGAGCCCGACGGTTCTGATGACGGCGTACGCGGTGCGCGGATTGGATATCAATACGTCCTACACGATTTATAACCTTCTGACCGAACAGAAAATGAAGGGGGTCGCCGTGATCTACGTCGGCGAGGATCTTGACGTTCTTTTAGAGCTGTGCGACCGAATCCTCGTGCTGTGCGGCGGACAGGTTTCCGGGATTGTGGACGGCAGAAACGTCACGAAAGAGCAGATCGGTCTCATGATGACGAAGGTTGGGGGAGGTGAATAACGTGCATATTATAAAACGCGACGTCATTCCCGCATGGAAAGCTTGGCTGATTCGCGGTTCGGCGATTTTGATTGCAATCCTGCTTTGCGGGCTTATCACGTATATGATTACGAGGCTGAATCCGATCACCGTTATTCAGAATATGTTCACGGGCCTGTTCGGCAGCGGGCGCAAGACAATGAAAACGTTCTATCAGGTCGCGATCCTGCTCGGCGTTTCTCTTGCGGTTACACCGGCGTTCAAGATGCGGTTCTGGAATATCGGCGCGGAAGGTCAGGTGCTGATCGGCGCATTTGCGGCAGCCGCATGCATGATTTACATCGGCAGGACGCCGTTGTTCCTCAGCGGCAGTGTTTCGCCGGCCGTTAAAAACCTGATCATGTTCCCCGCCATGGTCATCGCGGCGGTTGCGTTCGGCGCGCTGTGGGGGTTTTTGCCGGCGTTTTTCAAGTCGCGCTGGAACACAAACGAGACGCTGTTCACGCTGATGATGAACTACGTCGCGCTGCAGATTTTCAAGTTTATCAAAAACAACCAGACCGTTCCCACACGCTTCCGCTGGACGCCGGACGGCACGACCGTCGGCATGATCAACTCCCAGTATAAGAACTCCTTCGGCATCGGTACGATCCCGAAGTTCAATAATAAACCCGGGACGGAATGCCTGATCCCGATCATCATTGTCGCATTGCTTACTGTCCTCCTGTATCTGTATCTGAAGTACAGCAAGCACGGCTTTGAGATCGCCGTCGTCGGCGAAAGCGAGCGCACGGCGTCGTATGCGGGCATCAAGGTCAATCGCGTCGTGATCCGCACGATGATTCTGTCCGGCGCGATCTGCGGGCTGATGGGCTTTCTGCTCGTCAGCACGGAGGGATCCATCAATGACAACATCGTGGACGGGCGCGGGTATACCGCTGTCATGGTTTCGTGGATGTCTCAGTTCAATCCGATCGGGATGTTCTTCTCGTCACTGCTGCTGGTGTTCATGCAGTTCGGTGCGAAGGAGGTTCCGATGCCGGACGGCGTGAGCCTGGATAAAAACTTTGCGAACATGCTGATGGCGATCATTCTGTTCTTTATCATCGGCTGCGAGTTCATCATCAATTATAAAATCCAGTTCGGTCGCCATAAGAAGCGGGAGGTATAGCATATGTGGGAATTTCTTGTTGCATTTATTCCCAGGGCGATTGTCAACGGCATGCCGCTTCTGTTCGGCAGCACCGGTGAGATCCTGACGGAGAAATCCGGAAACCTGAACCTCGGTATTCCGGGCATCATGTTTGTCGGCGCAATCGCCGGCACGACCGGCGCGTTCCTCTATGAGCAATCGGTCGGCGCGGCGAATATGAACGCATGGCTCGGAACTCTGATACCGGTCCTGAGCTGTCTTGTCGGCTCCTTCCTGATGGGACTTTTGTATTGCTTCCTGACCGTTACGCTGCGCGCAAACCAGAACGTCACCGGCCTTTCACTGACGATCTTCGGGACGGGTCTTGCGAACTTCCTCGGCGGAACGCTGATCAAACTTGCAAAAACCGACGCTTCCAGCGCTTCCAGCCTGACCATTTCCGGTTCGCTCAAGTATTTCAGCGCCGGCACGGACCCCGGCTGGCTCGCATACGTCGGCATCGGAATCGCGATCCTCGTTTCGCTGTTTCTGCGGTATACGCGGACCGGCCTGCAGCTTCGCGCGGTCGGCGAGAATCCGGCGACGGCGGACGCGGCGGGCATCAACGTCACCCGATATAAGTATCTGGCAACGATCATCGGCAGTATGATTGCGGGTCTCGGCGGGCTGTATTACATCATGGTAAGCTCGCAGACTTGGTCGGAACCGAAGATCGACGCAAGCGGGTGGCTCGCAATCGCTCTTGTTATCTTCACGACGTGGCGACCGAGCCTCAGCATCTTTGCTTCGATCGGCTTCGGCGGACTGCTGATTCTGGGCACGCGTCTGGATTTTGCGACGGAGATGAAAGAACTGTTCGAGCTTGTTCCGTACGTGGTCACGCTGATCGTGCTGATCATCGTCTCCTTACGCAAAAAGCGCGAGAATCAGCCGCCGCAAAGCCTGGGACTTGCGTACTTCCGCGAAGAACGATAACGTCATACATTCAAAGGGCCGCTTGAAAGGGCGGTCCTTTTGCATACAAAAACCCGCTCTTTTCGGAGCGGGCGCGTCGTTCACGCTTTGAAGTTATAGCCGCAGTCGTGGCAATAGAAGATGCGCTTGACGCCGGAAAACCACTTTTTGCTCTGCCAGACGTGTCCTTTGCCCATGCAGGCCTTGATGATCGCCATCCACCAGTCATAGAGCACGAAGATCATAAGCCCGATTATCCACTTGATCATGATCCAGAAGAAGTAGTAAACGCCGAACAGAAGCATCCAGAAACAACCGTGCTTGCTCCGTTCGTTCGAAAGCTGAACGTGATTGCTCCCGCAGCGGGGACATTTCCGATTGATTGCCATAAGATGACCTCCTCAAAATCATTGCGTCACAGGAATTCCATGCGCCAGATGCAGCATATCGTATATTTCCGAAAGGATCAACCTTTTTCGAATAATCAGTTCTGAAACCGGCTGAGCGCCTCGCCGTTCAGCCAGCGAACGAGCTCCGCCGGCGTATCGGGGACGTTGACGGTCGAAAACGTCGTGCGCTTCGGGACCATACTTTCCGGATCTTCGCTCTCCGCCCAGATCACGCGCTGGAGGATTTTTTTCTCGCAGCCGACGGGACCTTCCTCGGGCAGCTCTTCGATCTGCAGCAGGATTGAAGCGTGCTTCTGATCGGAGCTCCAACGTCCGAAGTTCGTTGTCGGACTCTTCCAGAGCCATTGCATCCGCTTTCCGCCATCCTCGACACGGCGGCGCTTCAGATAACCGTTATGGATATCCTGTGTGCAGCGCATCAGCCAGATGACGTGATAGCCCGCTTTCTGAAACAACTCGCACACGTCGAAGAACGCCGCTTGCATCAGCAGACCGTCCTGCAGCATCATGGCGTTATGCCCGACCAGAACGTATGCGATTTCCGTCACGCCGTCGACGGTGACGGGTACATTGCGGCACTCGGGCGGAAACAGGCTTTGCCATTGTGAACGCCAAAGCTCGTGTGCGGATTGCGAAAAAGACTGCTTTTTATGAAACAAAGACATAGCGTTACAGATCGTTTCGATACAGGAAGGACATTGAGGTCACGTCGAACAGCCCGCAGTCGGTGAGGCGGGCTTCCGGTATGACCGGCAGCGCAAGGAATGACAGCAGCACCAGCGGATCGCACGCGTCGTCCGTGCCGAGCGCGTGCGCGGCTTCGAGCAGTTCACGCTGTTTTTGCAGCACGGTTTCGACCGGCGCGTCGCTCATCAATCCGGCGACCGGCAGCTCCAAAAGCGCCTTGACTTCGCCGTTTGAAACGACGGTGAACCCGCCGCCGCAGGCTTTCAGCGTTTCCGCCGCAAAGCACATATCCGCGTCGTTGTCGCCCACTACCACGATATTGTGCGAATCGTGCGCAACCGTTGCGGCGATCGCGCCGCCTTTGACGTGCATGCCTTCGACGACGCCGATGCCGATGTGCCCGGTTGCATGGTGCCGTTCGATGACAGCAAGCTTATTGAGCCCGTCCTTTGCAACGAAATATCCGTTTTCGTCGGTCGGCACGTTGCCCGAGACGAGCCGCGTCACGAGCTGATGCGGCACCGTCTGAATCATCGGCATGAAGGCTTTCGCTTTGAGCTTCAGATCGTCCGGACCGATCGGCGCGGCGTGAACGCTGTTTTTCACGCTGTCGGGAACGGGGGGAGAGGGGATCGTCGCGTTGGGGTCGATCAGCTTGCCGTTTGCAAAGACGGCTTTCGGTTCGATCGTGTGCAGATCGTCGAACAGGACCAGATTTGCGCGGTATCCCGGCGCGATTGCGCCGACGCGCCGAAGACCGAACGCGGTCGCCGTGTTCAGTGTTGCCATGCGGATCGCGTCGAGCGGGCGGATCCCGCGCGAGATCGCGGCGTTGATGATGTGGTTGATATGTCCCTCGGAACGGATGTTCTCGAGATGCTTGTCATCGGTGCAGAAGCAGATGCGATCGGTCGGCAGGCCTTCGGACACGATCCCGTCGAACATTTCGTCGACGCCGTTTGCGGCTGAGCCCATGCGGATCAGAATCACCATGCCGTTGCGGAGCTTCTCTTTGAGCTCGGGGAAGTTCGAACATTCGTGATCGGTGCGCGGCCCCGCAAGACAGTAGGCGTTCAGCGCGCGTCCGGAAAGCATCGGCGCATGGCCGTCGATCGGACGGTCGAAAAAGCACTGCAGCTTAAAGATCATATCCTCCGCACCGGACACGACAGAGCTGTAATCCATGACTTCGCCGAGCCCCAAAACATTCGGCTCGTCCATGAACTTTGCAAGATCCCTCGCGGTCAGCGTCGCGCCGCTGTGCTCGAACGGAGTTGCCGGCACACAGGAGGGAAGCATGAACTTCACGTCGAGCGGCAGATCCTCCGCAAGTGAGAAGATCGCCTTTAATCCCTCCGCACCGGCGACGTTTGCGATTTCATGCGGATCGGCGATGATTGTGGTCGTGCCTTTCGGCAGAATCACCTGTGCAAAAGAAGCGGGCGTGACCATCGAGCTTTCGATGTGTACATGCCCGTCGATAAACCCCGGCGCAAGATACGCGCCGTGAGCGTTGTATTCGTTTTCACAGGAGAATTTGTTGCTGCTGCCGACGCCGATGATCGTGTCGCCTGAGATCGCTACGTTCGTTTCGACGATCTCGTTGGTAAAGACGTTGATCACGCGTGCGTTCCGGATGACAAAGGTAGGCTTGCCGCGATGCGCGGCATGGATCAGCCGGGGTAGGTCGCCTGCGAGCATGTGGATACCTCATTTCCTATATTTTTTCCAGTATACCACAATTCCGTTCGGGAGACAATCACTAAAGCAAAGAATTCCACGAAAAAAGTTCGATGCCGCGGATGCGCCGTAAGATCGCTTCCGCCTCGGTCAGCGCCTCCAGCGTCTCCGTGAAAGCACCGAGACGGGCCGCGCTTGCCGCCCGCGAAACGGCCGCGTCGAGCGCGTCGACGTCCGAATGGTTCAAAAAACGTTCCAGCGCGGGCATATCCTCGCGAACCGAACGGGCAAGCACCTCGCATTGCGCGCTTGCAGCGGACAGATCGCCGTGAAACAGCGCACGCACCGCATGTCCGATCGTTTCATTCGCTGCGTCGGAAAACCGGACGAGATACTGTGATGGAAAAATGAACAGCGCAAGGAGTCCGATCGCGATCAGGACCGTCATGCAAGCGCGGAAGACGGAAAAACCCATATCTATGCCTCCTATGTCGAAACGGAATAGTGGTAAATGCGGCTCTGATGCGTTCGGTCAAGCTGCACGTGCAGTTCGCCGTCGCCGTTCATCTGCGCAAAGAAGACGTTTTTCAGCGCAAGCCCGTGCTCCTTCAGCATCGTTTCCACGGCTTCGCGGTCGAGATGGAGGGTGTTCAGACCGCTCTTTTGAATCTTTCCTTCGAGGATGAGGAGATGGCTGAGCGCCGCGGACCCCGGTTCGACGCCGAGCTCGCGCTTGTTCGGTTTCTGAAACGCCGCCTTCTCCAGCACACTGACCGTACCGTTCGTTTCGAGAATCGCGTAAGCGACCTCGCCGACCTCGAAGATATCCTTGCTCCTGAGACTATCCAACAGATCGCGCACCGTGTAGTTCGTGCGGCGCATGATCGTTTCCTGCAGCACGCCGTCGAGAATCAGGATCTGCGGCGTTCCGCAGATCAGGCGGCGCATGGCGGAGGACTTCAGGGAGAGCTTGGCAAGGAGCTGCTGCACGAGGTACAGCGCAAGGATCGGCACGATGCTGTACAGAAGCGGAATATCCGTGTCGGCAATCGCCGTGCTCGCGAGGTCGGCGATAATGAGCGTCATCAGAAGATCGTACGGCTGCAGGTCGCTTACCTGCCTTTTTCCGGTCAGCCGCAGGATCAGAAGCACGAACAGGTCTAAAAAGACCGCGCGTAAAAATAAGGTCAGCATGCGTATAGTCTGTCCCGTCTGCGATCTTTTGATACGGTCAAAGATATAAAATTATTGAATGGATATCATTTAAAAATGATAAAAGGGAAAAAAGGAAAAATGTCGAATACTATAGTAAGAGGGAAAGATTGAGAGTTGTCTTTCCGGGAAGGATGGAGGTTCATTCAGTATGCTGTTTGCAGAAGAAATTGCCGCATCGGAAGCCGCAAGATCCACGCTGTCGTTTGAAAGCGGAAGCGCGGCGACGTCGACGCTGATCACGTTCCTCTTGGGACTCGGGATTGTCTTTATCGGCCTGATCGCACTGATTCTCATCATCAAGGTGATGGGTGCGATCATGCGGAAGGCGCGTACAAAAGCGCCGCAGCCCGTCGCGGAGGAAAAGCCCGCTGCGGCGGAGGCCGTGCCGGAGGGCGACAGGGGCGAGATCATCGCGGCCGTATCGGCGGCCATTGCAACCGTGCTGGGCGAGAGCGTCAGCGGAATTCGGATCGTATCTTTTAAGAAAGCGGAATAAGGGGGAAGGAACCATGCGTAAATTTTCAGTCAACGTCAACGGAACCAGATATGAAGTAGAAGTCGAGGAAATCGACGCAAAGACCGCCGCGCAGGCGCCGAAGGCGGAGCCCGTAAAGGCCGCGCCAGCGGGGGCGGGTACCGAGGTGCGTTCGCCGATGCCCGGCAACATCCTGCAGGTCAACGTCAATCCGGGCGATACCGTCAAGGAAGGCCAGCAGCTCATGATCCTCGAAGCCATGAAGATGGAAAACGAGATCCTCGCGCCGTGCGCGGGCAAGATCACGTCCATCGGCGTTGCAAAGGGTTCCTCGGTCGAAAGCGGCGCGCTGCTGTGCACGATCGCCTGATCGGGGGCGCCTATGGAAGCCATTTGGGAAACGTTTGCCGGATTCTTCACCAAAACCGGCTTTGCCCAGTTTTTTGCGGACGGCAACTGGCGTTGCCTCATCATGATCGCCATCGCCTGCGTCCTGCTGTACTTGGCGATCGTCAAAAAGTTTGAGCCGCTGCTGCTCGTTCCGATCGCGTTCGGCATGCTTTTAACGAACCTGCCCGGCGCCGGTCTGTTCCATGAGGAACTGTTCGGCCTCGGCGCGAACAATCCGAACCCCGGCGAGATCCAGTGGGCAAAGCTCGGCATCATTCATGAAACCGGTCTTTTAGACTACCTCTATCTCGGCGTCAAGCTCGGCATCTATCCGTGCCTGATTTTCATGGGCGTCGGCGCGATGACGGACTTCGGTCCGCTGATCGCGAACCCGAAGAGCCTGATCCTCGGCGCGGCTGCGCAGCTCGGCATTTTCATCGCCTTTGCGCTGTCGATTCTCGCGTTTCAGTGGATTCCCACCGACGGAAGCACGGCGATAGAGAACATTGCGGCGTCCATCGGCATCATCGGCGGCGCGGACGGCCCGACGGCGATCCTCGTGACCTCGCGCCTTGCGCCGAGCTATCTCGGACCGATCGCGGTCGCGGCGTATTCGTATATGGCGCTCGTGCCGGTCATTCAGCCGCCGTTCATGAAGCTGCTGACGACCAAAAAGGAACGGCAGATCGTGATGGAGCAGCTTCGCCCGGTCTCGCAGACAGAAAAGATCCTGTTCCCGATCGTGGTCACGATCTTCGTTGCGCTGCTGGTTCCGTCCGCTGCGCCGCTCGTCGGCTGCCTGATGCTCGGCAATCTCTTCCGCGAATGCGGCGTGACCGAGCGCCTTTCGAAGACCGTACAGAACGAGCTCTGCAACATCGTCACGATCTTCCTCGGTGTTTGCGTCGGCGCAACGGCAACGGGCGCAACGTTTTTGCAGCTCTCCACGCTCGTCATCGTTGCGCTGGGTGTCATCGCATTTATCGGCGGCACCTGCGGCGGCGTGCTGCTCGCGAAGTTCATGAACCTGTTCCTGAAGAAGAAGATCAATCCGCTGATCGGTTCCGCGGGCGTTTCCGCCGTCCCGATGGCGGCGCGCGTATCGCAGGTCGTGGGGCAGAAAGAGAACCCCAAGAACTTCCTGCTGATGCACGCGATGGGTCCGAACGTGGCCGGCGTCATCGGCTCCGCGATCGCGGCGGGCGTGTTCCTCACGCTGTTCCACTGAGAAGGAGGATACCATGGGAAAACTGTTTGTTACCGATACCATTCTCAGAGACGCGCATCAGTCTCTTGCCGCGACGCGCATGACCACGAAGGAAATGCTGCCCGCCTGCGAAATGCTCGACGCGATCGGCTACTGGTCGCTCGAGGTCTGGGGCGGCGCGACGTTCGATTCGTGCTTGAGGTATCTCAACGAGGATCCGTGGGAACGGCTCAGAGCGCTCAGAAAAGCACTGCCGCATACGAAGCTGCAGATGCTGTTCCGCGGACAGAACATCCTCGGATACAAGCATTACGCGGACGACGTTGTCGAGCAGTTCTGCCGCAAGGCGATCGAAAACGGCATCGACGTGATCCGTATCTTCGACGCGCTGAACGATCCCCGAAATCTCGAAGCCGCGATCCGGTATACGAAAAAGTACGGCGGCTTCTGCGAGGCGGCGATCTCGTATACGACTTCGCCGGTGCACAGCGAGGAGTATTTCGTAAAGCTCAGTAAAGAACTTGCGCAGATGGGCGCGGATTCGATCTGTATCAAGGATATGGCGAATCTTTTGCTCCCGTATGACGCATACTCTCTGGTAAAGAAGCTGAAGGCGGAGGTCGATATCCCGATTCATCTGCACACGCACAACACGACCGGCACCGGCGACATGGTGCTCTTAAAGGCTGCCGAAGCGGGCGTGGACATCGTCGATACGGCGCTTTCCCCGCTCGGAAACGGCACGAGCCAGCCCGCGACCGAATCGCTCGTCGCGACGCTGAAAGGACAGGAGCGCGACACGGGGCTGGATCTCAACGCGCTTTCCGAGTGCGCGAAGTATTTCCGTCAGGTGTACGAGCGGCTGAAGCAGGACGGACTGATCTCCGACAAATCTCTTCACGTTGATACGAACACGCTTTTGTATCAGGTGCCGGGCGGCATGCTTTCGAACCTCATCAAGCAGCTCAAGGACGCCGGCGCGGAGGATAAGTATTACGACGTGCTGGCGGAGATCCCGCGGGTCCGCAAGGACTTCGGCTATCCGCCGCTGGTTACGCCGACAAGCCAGATCGTCGGCACGCAGGCGGTGTTCAACGTGCTCGTCGGCCGCTATAAGACGTTCCCGAACAACTCGAAGGCGGTTCTGCGCGGCGAATACGGAAAACTGCCCGGCCCCGTCAACGAAGAGGTCAGAAAGCTTGCGATCGGCGACGAGCCGGTCATCACCTGCCGTCCGGCGGACCTGCTCGAACCCGAGCTTGAAAAGTACAAGGCGGAGCTCGGCGATCGCGCAAGAAGCGAAGAGGACGTTTTGAGCTACGCACTGCTTCCGCAGGTTGCGATGAAGTATTTCGACTGGCGCGACGAGCAGGAACGCAAAGCAAAGGAACCGGCGCCCGCGCCGAAACAGGAACCGGTTTCGGATCCGAACGCGGTCCGCGAACTGTATGTGGAGGACCTCAGCATCTGAATGAAACATATCCCGAATATTCTATCGTCTCTTCGCATCGTTATGGTCGGCGTGTTCGCGTGGCTGTTCTGCTCGGCGCATCCCGACCATCCGGTGCGGTACTGGTGGGCGCTCGGCGTGTACGTGCTGGCGTTTTTCACCGACGTGCTTGACGGCTTTCTGGCGCGGACCTTCAACTGGGTCACGCCGGTCGGAAAGCTTCTGGACCCGTTTGCGGACAAGCTGATGGCGATTACGGCGCTCGTTGTGATCCTGATCGGCAAGGCGCAGCGGCACGACCTGTTCGGCATCTATCTGACGCTCGTGATTCTGATCGTGGTGAAGGAAACCCTTGCGATGATCGGCGGCATGATTATGCTGAAGCAGCGTAAGGTCGCGTACTCGGACTGGTACGGCAAGACCGCAACCGGCATCTTCACGATCGGCATCGTGCTGACGCTCTTAAGCTTCGCCGTGCCGAAGATCGAGCCGTGGAACATTGCGGTGCTGTCGGCCGCGATCGGGCTATCCTACGTTGCGCTTGCGCATTACGCGAGAACGCAAATGTTCGTCCCGCGCGAGGATGAGCCGGATGCGGCGGAGGAGCGGCTTTTCGAGAAGTTCGATCGACTTTCGAAATAATACTTGCAATCCGCAAAAGAGTGTGATATACTCCGCTTGTTGGAATGTTGAACTTGAAGGAGTGGGGAAATCCCACTCTTTCGTTTTGAGAAAGGAAGAAGCATGAAAACGACCGAAATCTGTGAATCGCTTTGCAAAGGAACCATCGAATCCATGGGGTTCGAGCTTTGTGACGTCGAGTACCAGAAGGAGTACGGCGACTGGGTACTGACGTTTTATATTGATAAACCCCAAGGCGTCACGATCGACGAATGCGAAGCGGTCAGCCGTGCGATCGAACCGCTGATCGACGAAGCGGACCCGATCGAGCAGGAATACGTGCTTTCGGTCTCCTCACTCGGAATCGACCGGCCCCTCAAAAAAACGCGTGATTTCGAGCGCGCGATGGGGCAGGAGCTTGAAATCAAGCTCTATGCGCCGCAAAACGGCAAAAAGCAATGGATCGGGACGCTGACCGCATTCGATGCGGAAAGCTTTACCGTTGAAACGGAATCGGGGGACGCGCTGACCGTCCGGAAAAAGGATTGCGCGCTCGTCCGGCCCAATATCAGGTTTTAATCAAGAAAGGAAACAATCATGAACGCAGAATTTATTGAAGCTCTGAACGCGCTTGAAAAGGAACGCGGCATCAAAAAGTCCGTGCTGATCAGCGCATTTGAATCCGCTCTGGTGCTGGCCTACCGGCGCAACTACAATTCGACCGGCAACGTCCGCGCGGAAGTGGACGGCGACACCGGCGATTACCACATCTATGCCAGCAAGACCGTCGTTGAGAAGGTTGAGACGCCTTCGCAGGAGATCTCGCTCGAACGCGCAAAGAAGGTCAACCCGCTCTATGAGCTCGGCGACGTACTCGAGGAGGAGGCGTTCACGAAGGATTTCGGACGCATTGCGGCACAGACGGCGAAGCAGGTTATGATGCAGCGTATCCGCGAGGCGGAACGCGGAAACATCTATGAGGAATACGTCGAGAAGGAGAACGAGATCCTGACGGCGATCGTGCAGCGCGTCGAAAAGGGCAACGCGTACGTCGAGCTCGGCAAGACGGACGGCATCCTCACGGCGAACGAGATGATCCCCGGCGAGGAATACGAGAACAACGAGCGCATCAAGGTGTACGTGCTCGAGGTCCGCAAGGAAAACAAAGGACCGCAGGTCGTCGTCAGCCGCACGCATCCCGGCCTTGTCAAGCGTCTCTTCGAGCTGGAGGTGCCGGAAATCATGAGCGGCACGGTGCAGATCAAATCCATCGCTCGTGAAGCGGGCTTCCGCACGAAAGTTTCCGTGTTCTCGACTGATCCGCAGGTCGACGCGGTCGGCGCATGCGTCGGTCCGCGCGGCGCGCGCGTGGAACGCATTGTGAACGAACTGCACAATGAGAAGATCGACATCATTGAGTACGATTCCGACAGCGCGATTTACATCGCAAAGGCTTTAAGCCCCGCGAAGGTGCTGATGGTCTACGTCAATGAAGAAGAGAAGGCGGCACGCGTGGTCGTGCCCGATTCGCAGCTCTCGCTTGCCATCGGCAAGGAGGGGCAGAACGCTCGCCTTGCGGCGAAACTGACCGGTTGGAAGATCGATATCAAGAGCCAGTCGCAGGCGGACGCAGCAGTGGACGCAGCACAGGCGGAAGCGGAGCCGGAGGAGTAAGCGGTTGAAAAAGATCCCGATGCGGATGTGCGTTGCCTGCCGCGAAATGCGGGCGAAAAAAGACCTGATACGCGTGGTTCGGACCGAGGACGGCTTAAAGCTCGACCGGACCGGCAAAATAAACGGACGGGGTGCGTATCTGTGCCGCGACGCGGCTTGCCTCTCTAAGGCAATCAAGATCCGTGCGCTCGAACGCACGCTCGAAGCGCCGCTGACCGACGAACTGAAGGATGCGCTCGAATCGGAGATCGGACATGACGGATCGGCTGTATAACGCGATCGGACTCTGCCAGAAAGCAGGCAAAGCGAAGAGCGGCGCCTTTGCCGCTGAGAACGCGATCCGTTCCGGTAAAGCAAGGCTGGTTCTATTGGAGGAAACGGCGTCGGAGGCGACAAAGGCGCATTACGAACAACTGTGCGCGGCGCACGGCGTCCCGATGCATATCGTGAAGACCGTGGGCAAAGCGATCGGGAAGGACGCCCGCATCGTGATGGCGGTGACGGATCCGGCGTTCCGGGATATGATCGAACGCGCAATGAACAATACCGATGAAAAGCGGGGATGAGTATGGCAACGAATTTTTTGGAAACTGCTAAAAATTTAAAAGAGGAGATGCAGACGCTTCTGCACGCGCTCGATGCAACGAAGAGCTCCATCGGAACACTTCTCGATTCCGCGCGGCGTACCGAGGGCAGCATGATCGACCGCGAGGAAAAGGAAAAGCAGGAGCGTGAGGAACGTGAACGCGCCGAGCGGCTGAAGGCCTTACTCGAAAGCGAGACCGATCTTGCCGCACATGCGGGCGGCGTCGAAGAGGAGCCGGAGCCCGCACCCAAACCGGCAGCGCCGGAACCCGAAGCGGTTTCCGCGCCGAAGCCGGAAGTCGAGCGCGCCCCGGAGCAAAGACCGCAGCGCGCGCCTGAAGCGAGGGAGCAGCGCGAACCGCGCAAGGACCGTCCGCGTCAGGATGCGCCGCGTCAGGACGGACCGCGCCAGCAGGCGGTAGCCGAGCGCCGTACGAACGACGCGCGTCCGCCGCGCCGCGACAATACCGGGAGCTCGCGCGCTGTGATGATCAATCCGCCGAGTCCCTCGGACAGCAATAAGAACAGAACGGATAAGAAAAAAACGTTCGATACTACGGATAAGAAGGCAAAGAACAAGAAGACGATGATGAAGGAACAGGGGCCGACCGCACGCGGTTGGGAGGATGACGGACAGATGGGCAATCGCCGCAAAGTAAAGCGGCATGAGGCGGAAGCGCAGCAGCCGAAGCCCGCGCCCGTTGTGATTGATCACGCGGTGATCACGACCGAGACGATTACGGTGAAGGACCTTTCTGAAAAGCTCGGCAAACCGGCAAACGAGATCCTCAAAAAACTGCTCATGCTCGGCATCATCGCCAACATCAACCAGGAGCTTGATTTTGACACCTGTGAACTGATTGCCGGTGAATTCAACATTACGCTCGAACAGCAGCTTCAAAAGTCGTTTGAGGACGTTCTGATGGATTCCGCGGACGACGTCGACGCACCGGAAACGCTGAAGCCGCGTCCGCCGGTCGTGACCATCATGGGCCACGTCGACCACGGCAAGACGTCGCTTCTTGACGCGATCCGCAATTCGCACGTTACCGCGGGAGAAGCGGGCGGCATCACGCAGCATATCGGCGCGTACACCGTCACGTTGAACGGCAAGCAGATTACCTTTATCGACACGCCCGGTCACGAAGCGTTCACGGCGATGCGTGCGCGCGGCGCGCAGGTTACGGATATCGTTATCCTGGTCGTTGCCGCGGACGACGGCATCATGCCGCAGACGATCGAGGCGATCAACCATGCGAAGGCGGCTGGCGTCCCGATCATCGTTGCAATCAACAAGATCGACCGCGACACCGCAGATCCCGAGCGCGTCAAACAGCAGCTCACCGAATACGGGCTGGTTACCGAGGAATGGGGCGGTGATACGATCTGCGTGCCGGTTTCAGCGAAGAAGCAGATCAATCTCGATTCGCTTCTTGAAATGGTTCTGCTGCAGGCGGATGTTCTCGAACTCAAGGCGAATCCGGACCGCCTCGCAAAGGGCACGATTATCGAGGCGCAGCTCGACAAGTCGCGCGGTCCGGTTGCAACCGTGCTCGTGCAGAACGGCACGCTGAAGAAGGGCGACATGATCGTCGCCGGTACGGCATACGGCAGAGTTCGCGCCATGACGGACGACAAGGGCCGCTCTGTGAACAGTGCAGGCCCGTCCGTTCCGGTCGAGGTGCTCGGTTTTAACGAGGTTCCCGCAGCAGGCGACGTGCTGTTCGCGGCGAACGATGACAAGCTCAGCCGTCAGGTGGCGGAGGAGCGTATCGACAAACTCAAGGCGGCGCAGGTCAAGCAGGCGCAGAAGGTCTCTCTGGACGATCTGTTCAACCAGATGGCCGAGGGCGAGCTGAAGGACCTGAACCTGATCATCAAGGCGGACGTGCAGGGCTCGGTCGAAGCGGTCAAGCAATCGCTTGAAAAGCTCAGCAACGACGAAGTCCGTGTGCGCTGCATCCACAGCGGCGTCGGCGCGATCACCGGGTCCGACATCATGTTCGCATCCGCTTCGAACGCGATCGTCATCGGTTTCAACGTGCGTCCGGATTCCACCGCGCGCGCGGCAGCCGAAAAGGAAAAGGTTGACGTTCGCACCTATCGCGTCATTTACAATGCGATCGAGGACGTTCAGAACGCAATGAAGGGCATGTTCAAACCCGTCTTCCAGGAGGTCGAGCTCGGCCGCTGCACGGTGCGTTCGACGTTCCGCATTTCCGGCGTCGGTACGATCGCCGGCGCGTACGTCAACGAGGGCAAGGTCACCAGAACCGCGCAGGTGCGCGTGGTTCGCGGCGGCATTGTTCTGCATGACGGCAAGATCGCGTCCCTGAAGCGCTTCAAGGACGACGCAAGGGAAGTCCTCGCGGGATACGAATGCGGTATTTCGATCGAGAACTTCAACGATATCATTGAAGATGACGTCATCGAATGCTATATGATGGAGGAAGTGAAGCGCTGATGGCAAAGGTCAGAAACGAACGGCTTCGCGAGGAGCTCAAAAAAACGGTCAGCGCGATTATCTTCGATATGAAGGATCCGCGCATCCCCGCGGTGACGTCGATCACCGAGATGGAAGTGACGCCGGATCTGAAGTATGCAAAGGCGCACGTTTCCGTATACGACGCGGATGAGAACGCGGCCAAAACCGCGGTCGACGCGCTGAACCACGCGGCAGGCTTTATCGCGCATGAGGTCGGTAACCGCATGACAATCCGCCGCGTGCCTTCCATCAAGTTCGTCGGCGACGATTCGATCGCATATTCGGTGCATATTTCCGAGGTGATCCGTTCGCTGCACAAGGATGACAAGCCCGCAGAGGAGGACGAGGAATGAACCTTTCCGGGGCGGTGTCCTTTATACAATCGCATCAAACCTTTTATCTGGCAGCCCATCAGTCGCCCGACGGCGATACGCTGGGCTCTTGCCTTGCTTTGCGGGCGGCGCTTCTCCTGATGGGCAAGGAAGCGACGGTCGTCTGTCCCGATCCCGCGCCGAAAAACCTTTCGTTTTTGGAGGGCGTCGACACGGTGACCGACACGGACGGGATCGAGCCGCCGAAGGAAGCTGTGATCTATGTCGACTGTGCCGATCATAAGCGCACGGGCGCGCTGCAGTCGATTCTCGAAAGCGCGCCGTATCAGTTTTGTATCGACCATCACGGAACGAATCCGCGTGAGAGCAGGGACGGCGACTGGGTGGAGGAGGTCGGCGCGACCGGCGAGCTGATTCTTCGTCTGCTGGAAGCGCTGCACGTGCCGATCACACACGGGATTGCGACTGCACTCTATACGGCGATCGCCACGGATACCGGCAACTTTTCGTATTCCAACACGTCCGCGGATTCGTTTTTTGCTGCGGCAAAACTCATGGCGTACGACATTAATCTGCCGGAACTCAACCGGATTCTGTTCCGTGAAATGCCGCTTGCAAAGGCGAAGCTGATCGCATACGTGCTCGGCGAAATGGAGCTGTCCACGGACGGACGGCTGAACATCGCAGCGATCTCGCAGACCGTGATGGAATCTTTTCACGCGACGAAAGAGGACTGCGAGGGCCTGATCGACGATATGCGCGACGTCGATACGGTTGAGGCCGCGTGCATTCTGAAGGAGTCGGACGGGTGCGTACGCGTCAGCATGCGTTCTAAGCGCTCGTGCGACGTTGCGGCGGTTGCAAAGCAGTTCGGCGGCGGCGGACACCTTCGCGCCGCGGGCTGCACGCTGTACCTTCCGCTTGACGAAGCGAAACGCGTCATGAGGGACGCGCTTACGGAAGCCTTGGCATGATCGAAGGGATCGTTACCGTTTTAAAGCCGCCCGC
The DNA here is from genome assembly GCA_017388175.1 of Clostridia bacterium. Taxonomy (GTDB): domain Bacteria; phylum Bacillota; class Clostridia; order Christensenellales; family CAG-138; genus UBA3792. The sequence goes on from JAFOTD010000107.1 coordinate 44,368, forward strand.
GATGTCGAGTTCTGACGTCGTCGTTGACTTGCGGCATATCTTTTCCACCAAACGCGTGGGGCATCTGGGGACGCTCGACCCCGAGGCTGCGGGCGTATTGCCGGTGTGCGTCGGGCGCGCCGTGCGGCTGTTTGACTACCTTGTCGATAAGCAAAAGACGTATCTCTGTGAGATCGCGTTCGGCGCCGCGACCGATACGCAGGACGCGCAGGGCGTGATCAAGGAAAAGAGCGACGCCGTGGTGACGGAGGAACAGCTTCAAGCGGTATTGCCGCGCTTTACCGGCACGATCGTGCAGACGCCCCCGATGTATTCCGCGCTGAAATTCAACGGACAGAAGCTTTATGATCTTGCGCTTTCGGGAAAGGAGATCCCCGATAAATCGCGTGAGGTTGAGATTCCCTCTTTGAAATGCACCGGCATGCGCGGACGAAACCGGTTTCTTTTAGAGGTTACCTGTTCGCGCGGGACGTATATCCGTACGCTATGCAACGACATCGGCGCAGCGATCGGCGTTCCGGCACATATGGCGTTCCTGCTGCGTACGGCATCCGGACCGTTTACACTCGAGCATGCGCATTCGATCACGGAGCTGGAGACGATGAAAACCGAGGGGCGGCTTTCGGACGCGCTGACTTCCTGCGAGGATGCGGTTGCGTTTTTGCCGCGGCTGGATCTCAAAAGCGATCGCCGCAAGCCCGCAACGAACGGACTTCCGACGCGCACGAACGCGCAGGACGGCACGTACCGCCTTTACTGCGATGGCTTTTTGGGCGTCGGTACGGTAAAAAACGGCGACGCAGTCTTAAAGGTACACCTGTACGGGGAATGACTGCCGCTCAGTCGGCGATCCCTGACAAGGGGAGCTCGAACAGGGAAATGGAGGAAGTATGAACCGAACGGTTGTGGCTTTGGGCATGTTTGACGGGGTGCACCTCGGGCATCGGGCGCTGCTGCGGCGCGCGGCAGAGATTGCGCACGCGTGCGGTGACGCGGCGGTGGCGTTTACCTACGACAACCACCCGAGGGAGCTGTTTTACGGCGCGTTTCCGTATCTT
>JAFOTD010000108.1 GCA_017388175.1 Clostridia bacterium
CTCAGTACGTTCGACCAACCGCCGTAATACGTCATGCCGTTGAACACGTGATACGAACGGACACGTACGTAGTAGGTGGTATTTGCTTTCAGATTCTTGATCGTCGTCTGATAGGTCTTCATGTTTGCGATCTTCTCGGTTTTCACGTTCTTTGTGAAACCGGTATCCGTAGCGATCTGCACCTGATAGCCGGTGAAGACAGACGAGCCCGCCCACTTCACGGTAAGCTGCTTCGTTCCTGGCGTAACGGATTTCAGCACGCGCGTTGTGATGCGAACGGTCGTTTTGAGCGGACCGACCACACCGAGGTTATAGTTATCCATCGCGCCGCCGATCAGCGCGCCGGAAACCGGATCGGTGCGCCGTGTAAAGTATGCCTTGACGCCGTACTGGTACCGCGTGCCGGCATAGACCTTGGTATCCATCCAGGTCGTTGCCGTCGTGTTGTTCCAGCGTTCGAACGTCGTCCAGCCGTCTGTGGTGCTGCTCCATGCCCTGCGGTAGATGACGTAGCCGGCAGCGCCGTCCACCGCCGTCCAGCTGACCTGAATGCCGTCGTCCGTATTCGCGACCGTCGTAGTCGTTGTGGCCGGCATGTAGATCTTAAACCACAGGTCGATCGTAAACGGTGCGCCGTCGATCGCGATGCTCGCATATCCGGTGCCGGGCTGCGTATTGCAGCTGTATGTTACCGTATACAGCTCCGGATCGATCGGGAACGCGCCCTCCATTTCCACTTGAACAAACGGCGTCTTCGGGGTCTTGTCACAGATCACGTACGGCGTCGTTCCGCGGTATTCAACTTCTCCTTCCGCAAATCGGCAGGTTTCCGACGTCAGATAGTGCCACGTTGCGCTGTACAGCGGATCGTTGCCTTCCTTAATTGCGTGCGGATACTCCAGAATATTATATTTATCGATCGGCGTACCGATGTAGTAAACGTCGGTCAAACCGGTACAGCCGTCGAACGCCTCCTCGCTGATGCGATCGACCGACTTGGTCAGCGTAAGTGTTTGCAGCGTTGTGAGGTCCTTAAAGAATTGATACGGAATCTCGCCGCGCATTGTGACGCTCGTCAGATTTGTACACCCGTAAAACGGACATCCGTACGATTCGCTGAACGAATTCGGACCGACAAATCGGGAAAGCGCCGTGCAGTTTTTAAACGCGTCCCCTCCGACTCCGATGATATCGCCGGTCAGGATGACCTCCCCGAGCGAGGTGCAGCCTTCAAACGCGGTCGCGCCGATCCACGTCACTCTGCGCAGATCGATCGTTTTGAGCGCCTTACATCCGTAAAAGCAGCCGTCGCCGATTGAAGTGACCGACGCGGGCAGGTCGATGCTTTGCAGCGACGTACAGCCTCTGAAATCATCGTCCGCGAGTACACGGATGTTCTTCGGCATGCGAACGCTCGAAAGCTTCGTGCAGCCGGCGAACAGATTATAACCGATTTCCTTCACACTGTCGGGAATCGAAATGCTCGCTAAGCTTGTAAAGCCGTTGAACGAATACGTGCTCAGATAGGTGATCCCGTTCGGCAGCGTCACGTTCGTGATCGACGCGCGGCTGCCGTACCACGGGATTTTCGTTTCATCCCACATATACATCTCCGCGTAATCGTACATCGGCCCGCTTCCGGTTATGATCAGTTTTTTGCCCTCCACCTTCCAGTATAGATCGTCGCCGCACTTCTGCACGAAATGGATCTCTGTGTCGAACGGGATCGCATCGTCTGCGACCGTTACGGCGTTCCATTCAACCTGTGTGCCGGAGAACCAGACGTCGGTCAGCCCGCTGTTCAAAAACGCTTTTTCGTCGATGGTTTTTACTATGGGTGAAAGCGAGATCTCCTGAAGCGAGGAGCAGTTTTCAAACGCGTTCGGGAAAATACGCGCCACGTTCCCCAGATTGATCGTTTTCAGTGCGGAACAGCCGTAAAAGGCGTATTGCCCGATTTCCTTAATCGAACGCGGAAGCTCAATGCTTTCCAGAGCGGTGCAGCCTCCGAACACGCCGAAACCGATGGAAGTGAGTCTGTACGGAAGCGTAATATCCGTAAGCGCCAAACATTCGAAGAACGCGTTGTCACCGATCTCGGTAACGCTGTCCGGAATCATAACATGATTCAGTTTATGACAGTACGCAAACATCTCATCCGGTATGGAATCCATTCCGTCCGGAAGCGTGACGTGTTCGAGTTCCGTACAGGCTTCAAACACCCTGATACCGATTTCTCCGTCCGCAAGTCCGTCCGGCAAAACGACCGATGTGAATCCCGACCCCGAAAACGCTCCGTCGCCGATTTTTTGGATCCCCTCCGGAAGGACGAGCTCCTGCACGCCGGCCAAACCGGTCATCGACCATTCGCCGATTCGCGTCACCGTACTCGGGATCACAAACGAGGTCAGCGCAGACATGTTCGGGAACGCATAGTTTCCGATCGAAGTCATTCCCTCGGGAAGGTTGACCTCCGTGATCGTCTCAAGCGCGTCCGCCCACGGTACGGAATAACCGTAATTCCAGTCATAGTCGTACATGTCTCCGGTGCCGACAATATTCAATACGGTGCCGTCGAGCGACCAGATGAGATCATCGCCGCAGTAACCGGCGACGTGAACCGTGACGTTTGAAGGGAAATTCCCGTTTTGAATCGTCACTGCATCCCATTCGCTCTGCGTACCGAAGAAGTATACGTCAACCGGCTGCGTAGAGGGGAATGAATTATTGGAGATCTTTTTAACGGTATTCGGAAGGTCAACGCGAGAGAGCGATGCGGCACGCTGGAACGGGTTGTCCAGTTCCTCAACGCCTGCGGGGATCTTTACGTACTCCAACGCATTGCAGGAATCGAACGCCAGCCAGGGGAGCACCTTAATATTCGGCGAGATTCGCACGTTTTTCAAGGCTTTGCAGCCCTGGAAGCATGTTTTTCCGAGCGTTTTGACGCTGTCCGGCATCTCCAGCGATTCCAATGTCTGGCAGAACATGAAGGCTTGTTCGCCGAGTACCTCCACGCCGTTTTCAATGGTCACCGTTTCCAGCTTCGTGCAATACGAAAACGCCCCGGCGTCGACCGTTTTGATATTCCCGGTGATGGATATGCTTTTCAGAGACGTGTCGTAGTTGAATGCAAAGGCGCCGATTCTCGTCAGCGAAGACGGAAACCGAACGGAGCTCAGATTCTTGCATCTGTCAAACGCAAAATTTCCGACGGTCGTCTGTGACGACGAGAGAGAAACGCTCTTGATCTGATCCCGATAGTCCGCCCATGGCTGCACGCCGTACGTGGAATAATCGTCCATCGGACCGCTTCCGGTGATTTTGAATTCGCCGCTGTCAGACAGCGTCCAGTTGAGATTCGCGCCGCAGGTGCCGCTCGCAACAACAGACGCAGGCTGTTCCGGCGCCGGATCCGTCGTGTCTGCAAGCGCAATCGGGACGACAGAAACCAGCAGGATGAGGCACAGCATCAAATAAATGATTCGTTTCATGTGACAGTAACCCCTTTCTCTCAATGATCATCATGGCCCGTTATGCAAAAACCTCCCCCGGCAGATCGCCCGAAGGAGGAATGGTTCGCTGCGTCGTTTCCCACCTTCGAGAAAGTCCTTTGCAAATCAAGTATTTTTCTACAAATATATATTATCATTACTCGGCAGAAATAGCAAGCAAAAAAGCGCCGAAAAACGGCGCTTTAGCTTGTCAAAAAACCTTTTGACAAGCTGAGCAGGCTGTTGGGAAGGGTGGCAGAATTCGTGTTTTCACGATGGAGCTATACTGAAGTATGCGACTGAGTGAAAACACGAATAGTTTGCGGCGAAATAATAAAAAGAAAGGGCATTTTTCTGCCCTTTCATCCTGCAAGTGTTCATTTGAAACATATCGCCGCAAACGGTCTGACCCCTTTTACGACAGCCTGAAGCGCCGAAAAACGGCGCTTTATCGCGGAATCCCGTGGGATTCTTATTTCGTCATGTTGGCGATCTCTTCCGCAAAGTTGTCCTTGCGCTTTTCGATGCCCTCGCCCTTCTCGAAACGGACAAATGCCAGAACCTTCGAAGCGTTCTTTTGCTTCAGCATCTCCTTGATGGTGATGTCCGGGTTCTTGACGAACTGCTGTTCCTCGAGGCAGACTTCCTTATAGTACTTCTGCATGCGGCCGTCGACCATCTTCTCGATGATCGCATCGGGCTTCGGCTTTGCGGAGTTCGCGTTCTCTTCCTTCGCGGTCGCCAGCTGGACGGCGCGCTCATGATCGATGAACTCCTGCGGGAGGCTTGCAACGTCTACGCAGACGGGAGAAGCCGCCGCGATCTGCAGCGCCACGTCGTGCATGGCTTCGCGATCGCATTCCTCTGCAAACTGCACGAGAACGCCGCGGCTGCCGCCGAGGTGGATGTACGTGTCGACTGCGCCTTCCATGCGGACGAAGCGGCGGATCGTGATCTTTTCACCGATCTCCGCAACCGCTGCGGTCTGCAGTGCCTGCACGGTCTCGCCGTTGATCTTGCTTGCCATCAGCGCGTCGAGATCCGCGGGGTTCGCTTCCACAACCTGCTTTGCGATCATCTTGACGAAATTCTTGAACCGGTCGGTCTTCGCAACGAAGTCGGTCTCGCAGTTGACTTCGACCAGAGCCGCAACGTTGCCCTCGCGGTAATCGGCCACAAGACCTTCCGCCGCAATGCGGCCTTCCTTCTTCGCGGCCTTTGCAAGGCCCTTCTCACGCAGGAAGTCGATCGCCTTTTCGACGTCGCCGTTCGTTTCCACGAGCGCCTTCTTGCAGTCCATCATGCCGGCGCCGGTGCGCTCACGCAGTCCCTGTACGTC
>JAFOTD010000109.1 GCA_017388175.1 Clostridia bacterium
CTGCGCCGGAGAATCCTTTGGAGAATGCCGTTCCCGACGACGCCGTCACGCCGGAACCCGATTTGTCACCGAATCTTGCGCCGGAGAAACCCTTGGAGAATGCCGTCCCTGATGACGCCGTCACGCCGGAACCCGATTTGTTATCGGAACCCGCGCCGGAGAATCCTTTGGAGAATGCCGTTCCCGACGACGCCGTCACGCCGGAACCCGATTTGTCACCGAATCCTGCGCCGGAGAATCCTTTGGAAGCTGCGGTTCCCGATAACCCGATCGGGCACGCCGACCCGCCCGTGCCGGAGCCCTGTTCCGAACGGCAGGGACCGAGGCGGCTGGAAGAAAAACCGGTGCCGCGCCGCAGGAAGGCGGCATATCAGACCGTGAAACGGATGAACGGGTGAGCGGCATGGAATGGTATTGGATCGTTCTGATCGCTTTCGGCGCGTTCGTATTCCTTGAACTGACGATTGCGGCATGCATGTTCCTGTTCGCGTTCGGCAGCAACCGCCGGGCTGTTGACAGGCTGTTTGCGCAGCGGCAAGCCGATCCGGCGCCGCTCGTGCGCATGCGTTTCGACACGAAATCGTACATGGACGCGATCGAAAGCGAACGGCTGACGCTGCTCTCGCGCGACGGGCTGAAGCTTTCCGCGCGCTTTTTCCCGAACGGCGGCACGAAGAAGGCCGCGGTGATCCTGCACGGCTGGCACAGCTTTCCGTGGTGGGATTACGGAAAGTCGTTCGACGTCCTTTATAACGCGGGGTTTGCCGTTCTTGCGGTTTCGCAGCGCGCGCAGGGCGAGAGCGAAGGAAAATATCTGACCTACGGCGCAAAGGAATCCGAGGATCTGATCGGCTGGCTGAAAGTGCTGACCGAACGGCTCGGCGAGGACGCGCGCATCGCGATCATGGGCGTGTCGATGGGCGCCGCCACGGTGCTGATCGCCACGGGTAAGGAGCTTCCGCGTCAGGTGAAGTGCGCGGTTTCGGATTGCTCGTTCACGTCCGTAAAGGACCAGTTTCGTTCCGTAACGAAAAACCGCTTCCCGATTTCCCGGCTGCTCAGCGAGTTCTACGCGCGAATGCTTGCGAGGATGCGCTATTCGGACGCAAGGCCGATCGACGCGGTCAAACGCTCTCAGACGCCCACGCTGTTCATCCACGGCGAGGCGGACGACTTCGTTCCGTACGCGATGATGCAGCAGCTTTTTGATGCGTCTGCGGCGCCGGAGAAATCGACGTGGACGTCGCAAAACGCGATTCACGCCGAAGCCGCGATGACCAATCCCGAACAGTACGCCGACGCGGTTTTACCGTTCCTTTTCCGGCATCTCGGCGAAAACTGACCGCACAACGAATCCAAAAAACGATAGAGCAGGGGCGTTTTTTTCGCCCCTGTTTTTCTTTAATACGACTTCAGACTCGGATTGTTGCCGTTGCAGTAGATCAGCACGGTCGCAAGCGCCACGCCGATCGCGCCGACGAGAGGATGCATGTGTACGCCCGCGCTCACAAGGCTGTTGATCACCGCTTCATACACGGCGGACGCAAGCCCGATCCAGAAGAGCACGCTTTTGTTCCTGCTTTGTCTTTCCATTCCGTTCTCCCTCCTTAAAACAGTTTTCCCGTGAAGTAGCCCACGACGCCCACGGCGACGGCCGAGAGCACGGCAAGCGTCAGCGATTCCATGCGCTTCCCGCTCTTTTGTTCAAGCGCGCGAAGACGCGACTCGTGATCCGCGCTGTTCTTTGCGATCGTCTTTACGTTCGTTTCGATCCGTGCAAGCGCTTCGAGAATTTCCGATACCGTTCGTTCAGCCATTCCGCACCTCCGTATAGCGCGTGTTGTTCGTGACGTACGCTTCGGTTCCGCGCCACAGAACTTTATACCATCCGTTTCCCGCGCGGCCGAGCAGCGGATAGCGCTCGCCTTTGTGAACGATGCCGACGCAGCGCGTGTGCACGCCGCCTCCCTCGCGAACGCGCACCGATCCGCCGAGAATCCTGACGCACGCCGCGGTCGGTTCCGACGCAAAGGCGGGCAGCCGTCCGAATCGGTTCCAGTATCCCTTGGAACGCTTGTTCCGGACGACGCCGTAATCGCGTCCGCGGCACTCGATCTGCCCGTCCCCGGTCCATACGCCCACATGCACGATTTGCTTTCCGTCGTTGTGGAAGACGAGGTCTCCGGGCATCAGCTCACACGCCTCGATCGGCTCACACAGCGTGTAGAGCCCGCGGCTCGATACGTCCTCTTTCAGCACGCCGAGGTTCTTCAGCGCCCAGTAGACGAGCCCGGAGCAGTCGAACGCGCGTACCGGAAAGACGCGCTTCTCAATCCGGTCCGCAAACAGCCGCAGCGCTCTTAAAACGTTCTCCCGGCTCGTTTCGTGCCGCTCAACCCACGAGACCGGATCTTCCATGTCGTCGAGGATTTCGCCGTTTCCGCCCCAGACGTAAATCCCTTTTCCGACCTGTTCGTTCACCGCCTGCACGAACGCGTCCCGCAGGCTGTTTTTGTTGTTTGTTTGTTCCATTCATTTCTCCTTTCGTATCCCGACGTCTGTATCATACCAGATAGGGAGCACGCCGGATTACACACTTTTTTTCACATTTCCGCATCGGCGAAAAACCCGAAAACGCCCTGTTTATCGGGCTTTTTGCAAAATGTGCAGATCGGGACGCGCAAAGATTGTGAACTTGCGTCACGAAACAACGAAAACAGCAACGCGGTACGGAACAAGCAGGCGGACGTGAAATTAGAATATCCGCAATCATACGGATGCGTATAATAAACCGGATGATTATAAGAATATCTGTAATAAACCGGATTATTATAGACATATTAATAAACCGGATTATTATAATAGACCTATTAATAAACCGGATTATAATAGAATATCTGTAATAATCCGGATTATTATAATAAAACTATTAAAGAACCGGATGATTATAAGAATATCTCAAATAATCCGGATTGTTATAAAAGACGTTCTGAATAAACCGGTCCGATAATCGGACTTCCATCAACAAGCCGGAAAATGTGAAAAAAAGAGTGTAATTTTTGACCGACGTTTTGTGAGATACTGTTTGCGAAGGAGGTGATCGTGATGATCGAACGCGATCCGAAACGCGAACCGTATACTGCGGTCAGGAATCGCATTATCTATTCCGAGGGACTGAGCCTCGAAGAACTCGGTCTGTACACGGCGATGCTGTCCAGACCGGTCAACTGGGACTTTTCCGAATTTGTGCTGGCAAGGGATTTTTCCGTTCCCGCGAGCCGGATCAGGAGCATCCTCGAATCGCTTGCGAAAAAAGGGTACACAAGGGAGCGGAAGGGACGTTACGGCACGGTCTGGGACTTGTTCGAACAGCCGGCGCAAAGGAACGTATCCGCGGAGGCGATGGATCTGATCGCAAAAACGGCAAAAGCGGCGTCCATGCCGAAGCCGTCCGCGCCGAAGCAGGAGACGGAACCCGAACCGCCGAAGCGGACGCTGTCGGACGGGCAGATGGCGCAGGCGTTTTTCGATCAGGCGGAGAAGCTTCGCGAACGCAACGAATACAAGAAGAAAAACGGCGTATGGCCGGATTGAAAAACACGGCGGGGTCTGCTATACTGAACACATGAAAATGCTCGGGGTCACGATCACAAAACAGGACGAAAACCGGCGCGTGGAGGACGTGCTCTTTTCCGTGTACGGCGTTTCGAAATCCTATCTTTCGCGATTGAAGCGCAGACGCGGCGCGCTGCTCTTAAACGGCGAGCCGGTCTATACGACGCGTCCGGTGCGGGCGGGCGACGTCGTTTCGTTCGATCCGTCCGATCCCGAAAAGCTTCCGATCCGGCCGATCCCGAATTCGCTTTCGATCGTTTATGAGGACGAGTGGCTTCTCGTGCTCGACAAGCCCGCGAACGTGAGCGTGCATCCGTCAAGAGATCCCGACGAACCGACGGTCGAAAACGCGCTCGCGGCGTATCTTGCGGGCACGGACAATCCGCATCCCGTCAGCCGTCTCGATAAGGGCACGACGGGGCTCATGACGGTTGCCAAAAGCGGGTATATCCATGCGCGGATGAAGACGGCGCAGCCTAGGGAGACGTTTCAAAAGACGTATCTTGCGATCGTTACGGGCGAGCCGAAGGAGCGCCGCTTTACGATTGATGCGCCGATCGGCCCGCTGCCGGGATCCACGTATCAGCGCTGTGTGCGCGCTGACGGCGCAAAGGCGCAAAGCCTTTGCGAGGTGCTCGTTTCGAAGAACGGGCTTTCGCTCGTCCGGCTGACGCCGTACACCGGCCGCACGCATCAGCTTCGCGTGCATATGGCGTACATCGGATATCCGCTGCTCGGAGACTGGCTTTACGGCAGCCGGAGCGAGGCGATCGACCGGCCCGCGCTGCACGCGTCGGCGCTCGCTTTCGTTCATCCGGTCACGGGGGAGAGGATTGCTTTGAACGCGCCGATGCCTCTAGATATGGCGCGGCTACTCTAATTGTTTTCCGAGGTACAGGGCGGCGGTTTTGAGGATCGAAAGTTCGGTTTCGGATAGCTTCAGGCGCGTATCGTCGCTCGCGATCAGAACGGAACCCAGCACGTCCCCGGCGCTGGTAATCGGAACGGCGGCAAGCCGCAGGGCCGGCATATCTCCGGCAAGCAGCGTAAAGCCGTCCGGCGCGAAGATCGTCTGACGCTCGCGCATCCGGCTGATAAATTCCTCGGACAGCGCAGCCTTAATCAGCCTTTTTTTCAGCGAACCGGATGCGAACAGGATCGTTTCCGTGTCCGTCACGGCGGCGGAGAAGCCGAGCGCGCCGACGAGCGCCTGACAGTACGTTTCCGCGTAGTCGCCAAGCTCGCGAATGCGAGCGTATTTTTTCAGCACGACGCCGTCCTCGTCTGTGAAGATCTCGATCGGGTCGCCCTCGCGGATCCTTAAAACTCTTCGGATCTCCTTCGGGATCACGATCCTGCCGAGTTCGTCGATGCGTCGTACAATGCCGGTTGCTTTCATGCGTTGTTCCTTCTTCCGTGTTTTGGAATCAGTATTGCCGGATTTCCGGCCTTTGATACGCGGCTTTCGGGTTGCTTTTTGCGGGGCGTTCCTGTATAATAGACTGAATAATTATAACGGAGGATGGTTCAATGAATAAAACGGTTCTGGTAACGGGCGGCGCGGGCTATATCGGTTCGCATACGGTGGTGGAGCTTCTGAACGCGGATTATGACGTTCTGATCGCCGACAATCTTTATAATTCCAAGGAAGCGGTGCTCGACCGCATCGAAACGATCACGGGGAAGCGTCCGGCGTTCTGCAAGGTCGACGTATGCGATAAAGAAGCGATGCGAAAGCTTTTCAAAGAGAACGACTTCGGTGCGATCATCCACTTCGCCGGGCTCAAGGCCGTCGGCGAGAGCGTCGCAAAGCCCGTCGAGTATTACCGCAACAACCTCGACGCGAACCTGACGCTTCTCGAATGCATGAAGGAGTTTGACGTGCGGCATATCGTGTTCAGCTCGTCCGCGACGGTTTACGGCATTCCGAAGGTCCCGATCAAGGAGGACGCGCCGCGCTGGTGCACGAATCCCTACGGCTGGACGAAGTTCATGGGCGAGCAGATCCTTTCGGACTTTGCCGCCGCCAATCCCGAAATGTCCGTCGTGCTTTTGCGCTACTTCAACCCGATCGGCGCGCACGATTCGGGGCTCATCGGCGAGGACCCGCAGGGCATTCCGAATAATCTTTTGCCGTACATCAATCAGGTTGCGACCGGAAAGCTCAAAAAGCTTCGCGTGTTCGGCAACGATTACCCGACGCCGGACGGCACGGGCGTGCGCGACTATATCCACGTCGTGGACCTTGCAAAAGGACACCTGCGCGCTCTGGAATACGCCGACGCGCACACCGGCTCGATCGCGATCAACCTCGGCACCGGCACCGGCTATTCCGTGCTCGACGTCATCCATGCCTATGAAAACGCGAACGGCGTGAAGATCCCGTACGAGATCGTCGATCGCCGTCCCGGCGACGTCGCGGAAAACTATGCCGACCCGTCGCTTGCAAAGGAACTTTTGGGCTGGGTTGCCGAGCGCGATCTTGTCAACATGTGCAAGACCGGCTACCACTGGCAGTCCATGAATCCGAACGGGTACGACGCGTAACTTACGAAAGTACAAAGCGCGGTTACACAGCGGGGACGGTTCTTGCTGTGCAAATACTGAGTTTGATACAACCAAAAGGGAACACAGAAGAACCGTCCCCCTGTGTTTAAAGGGAACACAGAAGAACCGTCCCCCTGTGTTTCCGGATCCTTGTAGGGACGGGCATTGCCCGTCCGCAGAGAAGCGGAACGGACGACCGATGGTCGTCCCGACCATGATACATCAGGAGGTTTGGGAAAATGAAGAGAATCGCGGCTTTTGCGCTTGCCGCGCTGCTGCTTTGCGCGGTCGGGTGCAGCCTGAGAGTGGGCAACGGGAAAAAACAGCAGACCGAGGAAAAGGGCGACTGGC
>JAFOTD010000110.1 GCA_017388175.1 Clostridia bacterium
TGAGGAGATGCCATGGATAAAACAAGCGTAATCTTCGGCAATCCGATCGATAAAAAGACCGTCAAAAAGGCGGAAAAGAGCAAGGCGAAGTTCATAAAGAAGTTCGGCGACGATACCAACAAGGAATACCATCTGAGACTGAAACCCATCGACGAGATCAAGGAGATCAAAATCCAGAATCTCGTGCTTGCGGATAAGCCCTTGGAGCTTCCGAAGGACGCCGTGATCGTCGGCAACATCCGCATGGGCTTCGGTCACTACCGCATCGCAATGGCGATCGCGTCCTGCGCGCAAGCGCTCGGGCGCACGCCGGTGTGGATGGACCTTGCGTCGTTCGACGCGACCGGCTCCGCTATGATCCGCAGTCAGAACGATCTCTATTCGCTGGGCTCTAAGCTTTCGCAGAAGATCGGGCTTTTCAACAAGCTCGTGTGGGAGCCGATGAACAGCGAAGGCTTCAAGAAGATCACCTATAACGCGGCGGATCAGAAAAACTCCGAGCTTTTAGCGCCTTTATACGAGGATCTTCCGAAGGATATTCCGTACATCGGCACACACGTATGGCCCTCTCAGGGCGCGGTGCACGCGGGGCTGACGCACGTCGTCAACGCGATCCCGGATAACTGGCCGATGGGTCTGCATCTTGCGGAGGGCTCGATCCACGCCGTGCAGACGCCGTTCGCCTATCTCGGCTATAAGAAGCTGAACGGCTTTGCGAAGACGGCACTGAAGCCGATGCCGGACGAGGACCTCAAGCTTGTCGGGCACTATATCGACCATGAGCTTGTCGAAAACGTCGAGCACGACTGCGCAAAGCGCGTGGAGCGTCTCGAAACCGGCGCGCCGATCCGCTTCCTCATGACGGTCGGCGGCGCGGGCGCGGGCGGCGACCTGTACCTTGCGATGACGAAGCATCTTCTGCCGTACGTAAAGGCGGGCAAGGCGGAGCTGTGGATCAACTTCGGCGACCACCTCACCATGTGGGACGTGTTCAAAAAGAGCATTCCCGGCATCGAAAAGGAAGCGAAAGCCTACTTCGACGATTACAAGGGCCTCTCCGATTGGGCGGAAACGCTCGACAATCCGAGCAAGGCGGGCGTCACCGTGTTCTGCAACAAGAACATCTTCGAGGCAGTATATTCGACGAACCTGCTGATGCGCAAGTGCGACGTGCTGATCACAAAGCCCTCAGAGCTGGCGTTCTATCCAGTGCCGAAGCTCATGATGCGCCACATCGGCGGTCACGAGGTCTACGGCGCGATCTACGCGCGCGAGATGGGCGACTCGACCTTCGAGTGCGAAACCCCCGCCGCGCTGTGCGACATGATCGACACGCTCCTGAACGACAAGGCGATCTTAAAGCAGCTCAACAAGCGCATCGTGGAGCTCAAAAACTTCGGCGTCTACAACGGCGGCTACGAGGTCGTCAAGCTCGCGATCGAAGGCAAAAAGTAACTCGAAGGCAATCAAAAAGCGCCGCATCCGCGGCGCTTTTGTTTTGTAATCATACGCGTTATTCCGGGCGAAAAACTGAGGATTCTTCGTGTTCGGTTCAGAATGACGCAGGGGATAAAGCAGCGGGCTGCTTCAAAAGCCGTCAGATGGGAAGGCTCCTCACCCAATCCTTGAGCTCGCGCTCGGAGACCTTCGGCGGGAAGACCCGGCCCGGCAGGATCGTTGCCTTGGAAAGCTCGCCCATGCGCGCAGGCGCCTTGCCGAGACCCGAGCCGCCGGAGGTGGCGAACGGAATGACCGTCTTGCCCGCAAAGTCGTACGCCTCGAGGAACGTATCGATGATCGAGGGCTCGCGGTACCACCAGATCGGGAAACCGACAAAGATGACGTCGTAGTCCTTGACCGGGGCGTCGTGGTTCTGAAGCGGCGGCCGCGACGCTTCGTCGCGCATTTCGACCGTGCTCCTTGCGCTTTTGTCCATCCAGTTCAGGTCGTCGTTTGTATACGGCGTTTCGGGCGCGATCTCATAGAGCTCAGCGCCGACGCCCCTTGCAAGACGCGCCGCAACGGAAGCCGTCACGCCGCTTGCGCTGAAAAATGCAACCAGTGATTTCATCATAATGCAGTACCTCCTTGTTTATTCAGTTTGATTTCGTGTCGGGATTTTGATCTCGATCGGGGCGGGATCGGCCTGTGCCGCTTCAAGGAAGCGGTCGACCGGGTCGAGCCGGAAGGAGAGATCGCCCGTCGAAAAGTGCATCGGCACGACGGTCTTCGGCGCGATGCGCTTTGCGATCGCCCACGCGGCCGGGCCGTCCACAGTATAGACCCCGCCGACAGGGATGAGCAGCGCGTCGCATCCGTGGAGCGCTTCGATCGTCGCATCGTCCGGCATATGCCCGAGATCGCCGCAATGCACGATGCGCTGTCCGTCCGCTTCGATCACAAAGATCGTGTTCGGCCCGCGCTTTGCGCCGTTGACCTCGTCGTGGAAGGTCGAAAACCCGCGGATCGAAAAGCCCGCAAGCGTCTCGGGTCCGCACGATTCCTTGATCGCGGGCGAGCCGCCGACGCGCTCGACGGCGCAGTGGTCGTGATGCCTGTGCGAGAGCGTGATAACGTCCGCGTCCACGCGTTTCAGGTCGGGCAGGCTTCGTTCGTCCACCGGGTCGGTGACGAGCCGCCCGCCGGCGTCGTTGACGAGATAAAAGGTCGAATGGCCGAGCCAGGTCCGTTTCATTGTTCGTTCCTCCGTTCCCATAGTAAGATCTTTGCGGCACGGTTCAGCCGCTGTTCAAGCGCGACGCGCACGTTTCCGTCAAGGCGGTGCGAAGCGCAAAGAAGCCGCTTTTCGCCGTCCGGTGCATGAAACAGCGCCGCGTAAAACCCGTCGAGAAGGTTCGGGTCGTCCGGCGTTTTCGCGTCCGGATGTTGCGCCATGATCCATAGCCGCCGGGAAAAGAACGACTCGTCCGGCTCTTCTGCGGGCGGGAGCGCCTTTGCGTACGCGTCGATCGCGTCCGCCGTAAAGAAGAACAGCAGCCAGCCGTTTTCTTCCCGGACCGACGCAAGCAGCGGAACGCCGAACAGCGTGCATTCCGGGACGTGCTGGGCGAGCGTCTCGGCAGCGGCTTTTGCACCCGTCCGAAGGAAGCTTCCCGAAGCGAGGTGCGCCTTTTTCGACGGCTTCAGCGTCGGCTCTGTGCCAGTATGCCGCGCGACGAATGCGCCGAGCGTTTGTTCGATCGATGCACGAAACGAAATCATATATTCATGGTATCGGATTCTCGCCGAAAAGTCAACAGGTATGGAACCGCAAAGGTTGGGAAATACTTGCTGCGAGGTGAAAAAAGATGCGAAAACGATTTCTGACCGGACTTTTGCTGCTCGTGCTCGGCACGGTCGGCGTTGTGAAGACCGCGGCGCCCGCGCTCAAAACGATCTCGTCCCATGACGGTATCCTGCGTCTGCACGTGATCGCCGCAAGCGATTCCGAGGAGGACCAGAGCGCGAAGCTTCAGGTGCGCGACGCGATCCTGCCGCTGTTTTCCGCGGCGGAAAGC
>JAFOTD010000111.1 GCA_017388175.1 Clostridia bacterium
GCTCAAGGAGCCTGCGGACATCGTGCTGGTGTCGCAGGGCGGAGCGCCGAAGGACCTGAATCTGTACCAGACGCAGAAAGCGCTGGACAACGCGAAGCATGCGGTCAAAGACGGCGGCATCATCATTCTGATCGGTTCCTGCAAGGAGGGGCTCGGCGAAAAAACGTTTGAGCAGTGGATGACCGAAGCGGATTCGGCGCACAGCCTGATCGAACGGATCGGACGCGAATTCAAACTCGGCGGACATAAGGCGGCGGCGATCGCCATGGTGCTCGAACGCGCGGAGGTCGATCTTGTATCGGAGCTGGACGACGATTTTGTCCGCTCGATCTTCCTCAAACCGTACAAAACCGCGCAGGAAGCGCTCGATCACGCGTTTTCAAAGCTCGGTCCGGACGCAAGGGTTCTGGCTATGCCGTACGGCGGCTCGACGCTGCCGACCGTGGTACAATAAGATTACAGAAGCAAGGAGATACATATGGATTACGCAAAAGAATCGCTCCGTCTGCACGGAGAATGGAAGGGCAAAATCGAAGTCATCGCAACGGTTCCCGTGGCGACCAAGGAAGATCTGAGCCTGGCTTACACCCCCGGCGTGGCGCAGCCGTGCCTGGAGATCCAGAAGGACATCAACAAGAGCTACGAGCTCACCCGCCGCCACAATCTGTGCGCCGTCATCACCGACGGCAGCGCGGTGCTGGGCCTCGGCGACATCGGTCCCGAAGCCGGCATGCCGGTCATGGAGGGAAAGTGCGTGCTCTTCAAGTCGTTCGGCAACGTCGACGCGTTCCCGCTGTGCATCAAAACGCACGACGTCGACGAGTTCGTCAACGCGGTGTATCTTCTCTCCGGGTCTTTCGGCGGCATCAACTTAGAGGACATCTCCGCGCCGCGCTGCTTTGAGATCGAGCGCAAGCTCAAGGAAAAATGCGACATTCCGATCTTCCACGACGATCAGCACGGCACCGCTGTCATCACGCTCGCGGGACTCACGAACGCGCTGAAGGTCGTCGGCAAAAAGAAAGAGGATGTGAAGGTCGTCACCTCCGGCGCGGGCGCGGCGGCGGTCTCGATCGTGAAGCTTCTGCTCTCGGCAGGCTTCCGGCACATCACCATGTGCGACCGCAAGGGCGCGATCTACAAGGGCCGCGAAGGGCTGAACTGGATCAAGGAAGAGATGGCGGAGGTCACGAACCTCGAGCGCAAGCCCGGAAGCCTGGCCGATCAGCTCAAAGGCGCGGACGTGTTCATCGGCGTTTCGGCGCCCGGCACGGTCACGACCGAGATGGTCAAAACCATGAACCGCGACGCGATCATCTTCGCCTGCGCGAACCCGACGCCGGAGATCTTCCCCGACGACGCGAAGGCGGGCGGCGCGGCGGTCATCGCGACCGGCAGAAGCGACTACCCGAACCAGATCAACAACGTTCTGGCGTTCCCGGGCATCTTCCGCGGCACGTTCGACGTCCGCGCAAGCGACATCAACGAAGAGATGAAGATGGCGGCGGCAAAAGCGCTCGCGGATCTCATCTCCCCCGAGGAGCTTTCCCCGGACTACATCATTCCGAAGGCCTTCGACCCGCGCGTGGGCAAGGCGGTCGCGGCGGCCGTCGCAGAAGCGGCGCGTAAGAGCGGCGTTGCAAGAATCTGAAAGGAGAACAACCATGGCAATGTTTGATTCGGAAAAAGTGAAACTGGGCATCGCCCCGATCGGCTGGTGCAACGACGACATGCCGGAGCTCGGCGCGGAGAATACGTTCCGGCAGACCGTCAGTGAAATGGCGCTGGCGGGCTTTACGGGCTGCGAGATCGGCAACAAATATCCGAAGGATCCGAAGGAGCTCAAGTGGGAGCTGGATCTGCGCGGCATGCGCATCGCAAGCCGCTGGTTCTCGTCGTTTTTGCTGACAAAGCCGCTTGAAGAAAATATCGCGGACTTTACAAGGGAGCTCGATTTCCTTGCCGCCGTCGGCGCGAACCGCATCAACGTTTCGGAACAGAGTTATTCGATTCAGGGTCAGGTCGATACGCCGATCCTGACCGGAAACCACAAGCCCGTCATGAACGACGCGGGCTGGGAGCGCTTCACAAAAGGGCTTGACGCGCTCGGCAAGATCGCGTATGAGCGCGGCTTCAAGCTGTGCTTCCACCATCACATGGGCACCGTCGTGCAGACCGCCGAGGAGACCGACCGCATGATGGCGAACACCGACCCGCGGTACGTCTTCCTGTGCTACGACACCGGTCACTTTACCTTTGCGGGCGAAGATCCGCTTTCGATGCTGAAAAAGTACGTCGATCGCGTTGGGCATGTGCATCTCAAAGACATGCGCCTTCCGGTCGTGCAGCTTGTGCGGGAGAACGACTGGAGCTTTTTGACCGCGGTCCGCAACGGCGCGTTTACGGTGCCGGGTGACGGCGACGTGGACTTCGATCCCGTGTTCAAGGTCCTCTCCGACGCGCACTACGAGGGCTGGCTTTTAGTGGAAGCGGAACAGGATCCCGCAAATGCGAATCCGCTGGAATACGCGATCAAGGGCCGCCGCTATATCAAAGAGCACACCGGACTGTAAGGAGCGAACCATGTATTTCAAAAAAGAGCCGCAGCGCGGCTATAACGCGTATATCGACACGAAGGTCGACGATTACGGGATGCTGATGGACATCGGACTGCTTGTTCTGGAGCCGGGCGACACATACGTGATCGAGGAGCCGGACAAGGAGACGGCGGTCCTGTTGTTTGCGGGCAAGGTCGTGCTCAGCTGGGCGGGCAAAACCGTCGAAGCGGACCGGCCCGACTGCTTCCGGTACGAGGGAACCTGCCTGCTGTCGCCGCGCAGAGTGCGCATCGAAATCGAAGCGAAATCGCATGCGGAGCTATTCATTCAGCAGACGGACAACGACCGCGATTACGAGCCGGTTCTGTACACGCCGGAAACGGTGCAGGTGCAGCACGCCGGCGCGAACGGCGAGCTGATGGGCTGCATGCGCCGCGAGATCAAGACGTTCTTCGACTACGACAACGCGCCGTTCTCGAACATGGTACTGGGCGAGGTGCTGAACTTCCCGGGACGCTGGTCGAGCTATCCGCCGCACCATCATCCGCAGCCGGAGGTGTATTTTTATCGGTTCGATCATCCGCAGGGCTTCGGCGCGGGATTCAGTAACGGCGAGATCTACAAGACCGAGCACAACGGCAT
>JAFOTD010000011.1 GCA_017388175.1 Clostridia bacterium
CGCCATACGCTTACGGAAACCGTGAACCTTGCTGCGCTGTCTCTTTTTGGGCTGATAGGTACGTACCATATCCTACACCTCTTTCTTCCGAATATTATGATGGCGTATACCGCCAAATTAACCTTACCCATTATAGAGGAACCACCCCCGAAATGTCAAGGATTATTTTTCAGATTCTGCCGACAGCTTTTTTGACAGGAAAACCGGAGAGGATCCGCTCCTCTCCGGTCGATCGTTCTTTCGGACGGTTCAGTGTACCGTGCACGATTTCGTCGCGGACCAGCCGCCGTAATAGGTCGTTCCGTCGAACACGTGATAGGACCGTACGCGCACGTAGTAAGTCGTGCCGGAGGAAAGGTTCCCGATCGTCTTGCTGTAAGTCGACGCGTCCGTGATGCGGGCGGTTCTGAAGCCGTTCCCGAACGTGGAATCGGTCGAAAGCTGCAGTTCATAACCCTCGAACACCTTCGAGCCGGACCAGGTGACCGTCATGCTTCCGGTTCCTGCCGTGACCGATTCGATCTTGCGGGTAGTGATGCGGACCGTGGTCTTCAAAGGTCCGACGATACCGAGATCGTAATTGTTCATCGGATCGTTGTAATACGCCTTGACGCCGTACTGATAGCGCGTTCCCGCATAGACGTTCGTGTCGGTCCAGGTGGTGTCGGTTGTGTTGTTCCAGCGCTCGAACGTCGTCCAGCCGTTCGTCGTGCTGCTCCATGCTCTGCGGTAGATGACGTAGCCCTTTGCGCCGTCGACCGGCTTCCACGTGATCCGGATGCCTGCGTTGATGTTGGCAACGGTCGTTCCGGTCGTCGCGGGCAGATAGATCTTGAACCAGACCGTCACGGTCTTGCCGGAACCGTTCAGAGTGACGTCCGCATATGCCGTGCCCGGGTTGACGTTGCTGCGGTACTTGACGCTGCCGGAAATCGTGCTGCCGTACTCGTTCTTCAGCGTGACTTTGGGCTTCTGCGCAGAGCCGTTATAGATCACGTACGGAGTGGTTCCTCTGTACTGCACGCCGGAGAGCTCCACGCCGTAGACCGTCAGCGTCACCGTTGCGGAGATGGCCTTGCCCTTTGCGTTCGAGACGATGCAGCGATACGCCGTGCCGCTGTCGGCAAACGTCGGGGTGAAGCGATAGGTCGCGGCGCTGCCGTTTTCGCAGTCTCTCCACTTGTCGCCCGGCGTGAACTTCTGCCAGCGATACGTGAGGTTTCCGCCGGTTGCGCCTACACTGAGCGTCATGCCGATGCCGTTGAAGGCGTCCACGTCGGACGAAGGCTGGCTGTTGATGACCGGCGCGGAGTCGGAGCGCTCGTATGCGCTCGTCGAGAGCTGCAGATACTCCGCCGGTACGACACCGAGCACAGCAGTCGAACCATTGCCTTTATAATAGGGATAGAACAACGTTCCGTATTCGACGCTGTTGTCAACGGTGAGGTAATATCCGCCGTTCACGCTGCCCGAATCGGCATACAGGAGGAACCAGCCGTTCGTCGCGTCGACCACGTAATTCCGTCCGTCGTCCATCCTGACGACGTTCCACATATGGTCGCCGTTCATCGACCAGCCGTTACCGGTCGATTTTATATATCCGGCGCCCTGCGCGTATCCGGCCACGCAGAACGCATTGATGGAATCGCTGGAGAACTTCTTTTCGCTTCTCGTTCTGTTGCAAAGGTACTCAAACGCCTTCGAATAACCCTCGCAGACGACCTTGGTAGCCGAATCGCCGTCAAATACGTAGATCATCTGCCACGGATCGCCGTAGGATGCGCCGCCGTCCACGGCTTCATGGTTGTAATCAGACAGCTTGCGGATCTCATTGAAATAGCCGAGCAGCTTGTCGTAGTCGTTTTTGGCTGCATACTTCGTAACGATCTTGTTCGCGTTTTCGACCGCCTTCTTCGCCGCGGTGACCTTGGAGGAATTGACCGTGTATACATTGCCGGACTCTCTGTAATCCTTTGCAACGGTAAACGACCAGATCAGTTCCATCACATAATAGCTCGACGGATAACAAACCGGATCTGGATCTACCCCCACTGTTTTGTCAAACCAATACAGTTCATAAGGGCAATCCAACAATAAGGCTTTAAAAATCTTTTCGCCGCTGATATCGTAGATATAACAGGTATTATCCGGGAACGTGATCGTAAGGACCGAAGACGTCCGGTTGCCGGAGGCGATCTGCTTGATCTGTTTCTTGAACTCCTGCTCGATATAATATTCCGTTGCGTTCAGCTTTTCATTCAGACCCGGGACCGAATACAGCTGCTCGCCCGGCTTGAGGCTTCCGGCCTTTTTGATGACCGTCCAGTTGTCGACGTTCCTGTTTTCCGGATGCGTGTCCCCGGTACGGAACATCCCGTCGACGTACCGGAAAAACAGATCGTCGTTCGAGGTCCTGTCGTCATCCGTCAGGCGCGTCGATTCGATCACGACCGTCTCGCCGTCAGTCGTCTCTTCCGCTTCCGGCTCCTCCGCGGGCTCTTCGACCGCTTCCGGCTCTTCCGCAGGTTCTTCGACCGCTTCCGGTTCTTCCGCGGGCTCTTCCGCCGCTTCTTCCGGCTCTTCCGCGGGCTCTTCCGTCGCTTCCGGTTCTTCCGCGGGCTCTTCTGCCGCTTCCGGCTCCTCGATCTCCGTGAACGCGGGATCGGTTTCGTCAACGTCTGCCGGCTCGCCGTCAGCAAAAGCCGCAGGGATCATCGAGAATGCCGTCAGAAGGCAAAGAATCAAGGATAACAGTTTTTTCATATGAACTCCCCCCGGCGGTCTCTTCGGACACGCCTTTTTTGTTTTTCACTTATCAGGACAGGCCGGGGATCCGTTTGGTTTTATAAAAAACAAAAAAAATTTCGGGAGAATCGTGTCCTCCCGAAACGAAGTCCGTCGATCATTTGTCGCTGCCGAAGCGGAACGGATTTGCAATACGCTCCTTTTGCCAGAACGTGATCGCAAGGCGATACAGGGCATGCGCGTGGATGCGGTCGTGCCAGAGGATGCGGCGCATCAGCTTTTTCAGCGTCCACAGCTCGCCGTCCGTATCGGTATGGACGCGCGGGAACAGAAAGTCCGGCGTCGATTCGATTGCGCGGAACAGGCGCTTGCGGTTTTCGGAAAGGCTTCCCTCGTTCTCGAACGGAACGCCGATCGCGTGCGCATAGTATTCGAGCGTGTTGTTCGTATGCTCCGCCATTTCACGCGCGGAGCACGGGATCCTGCCGTAAAACGTGCGGCGCGATTTCCGTAAAGAACGGTCTTTTTGCGGGATCGAAGCGAGCAGCTTTTCAAAATCCTGTGCCGAACGGATGCAGAGCTGCTTCTTCTGCGTGTACTCGGTCATGTCCATCGGCAGCCGCTCGGACGGAAACAGCACGTCGCTATCCGCGTCGTCCACGCGCAGCCCCGTCTGATACGCGTGCGTTACAACGAAATCGGACTCGGCAAGCGTCAGCGGCGCGCCGTGCGCCCAGGCTGCGTATTCGGAAAGCGCCTTCGGGAACTTTTCGAGCGCCTTTGCGACCGTTTCCCCGTGCGAATAAGCGCCGGGATACGCGTCCGCCCAGAGCATCGCGCCTTTTTCGTTGTATTCCGCTATGACCTCGATATGCGCCATACGTTACCGCCCTTCCATGATCCTGATGCGTGTGATGATCTCGTTCGCCTTTGCGTAGACCGCCTCGGGATCGACGTCAAAGGTGTATCTTCCGCGTTCATAGAGGATTCTGCCCGCGACCATCGTCAGCGCGACGTTTGCCTTGCTGCCGGAATAGACGACGTTCTTCGCGACGCTGTTGATCGGCTGCATGTTGGGCATGTGCATGTCGAGCATGACGATATCCGCCTGTTTGCCGACGGCGAGACAGTCGCAGTCATCGAGCCCCATCATGTTCGCGCCGACGGAGCACGCGGAATGCAGAACCTTTACGGGGTCCGCCGCGTCCGCGCCGACGGTCAGCTTCTGAAGTCCCGTCACGAGGAACATCTCGCGGAACATATCGAGGCAGTTGTTGCTCGCGGGCCCGTCCGTGCCGATCGCGACCGGCACGCCCTCGCGGTAGTACGTTTCGACCGGCGCGACGCCGCTCGAGAGCTTCACGTTGCTCGACGGATTCGTACACACGTACAGCCCGCGTTTTTTGATGATCTCCAGATCGCCGTCCAGAAGATGCACCATATGGAACCCGCCGCCGCCGTAACGGAACATGCCCAGCGAATCGAGATATGCGATCGGCGACATCCCCGTGCGGTTTACGCAATCATCGACCTCGGCGCGCGTTTCGGCAAGGTGCGTGAACACCGGCGCCTTGAGCTCTTCGGCCAGCGCGGCAAGATCTTTGAGAAGCGATTCGTTCGTCGTATATTCGGCGTGGAAGCCGAGCCTGCACGAAACCAGCGGATCAAACGCATTCAGCGCTTCATAGTCGCGCCGCGTGGATTCCGCCGTTCCGCCGTAGTCGTTGGCCGCGCCGCAGATCACGAAGCGGAATCCCGTATCACGCGCGCATTCGGCGATGCGGTCCACGTGATAATACATATCGAACGCCGCGGTCGTTCCGCCGGAAAGATACTCGAGCACGGCAAGCTTCGTGAGCGCGTAGATATCGTCGCCGGTCAGATGCGCCTCCATCGGGAACACGTCCTCGTGCAGCCAGTTGTGCAGCGGCTTGTCGTCGGCGAACGAGCGAAGGAAGGTCATCGCGGAATGGGTGTGCGCGTTCTTGAAGCCGGGCAGGAGCAGATTGCCCCGGCAGTCGATCTCGCGGTCGAACGCCGGTTTTTCGGTCTTTCCGGGATCGCCGAGATACGCGATGCGCCCATTTTCGACCCACAGCTCCCCTTCGATGACCGTTGCGTCCGCTTTCTCCATCGGCAAAATGCGCGCGTTATAAAACCGAATGTTCATGCCGTCCCCCGTTTCCGTTGTTGTTACTATTCAGTATAACACAATATTTATGAGCGTTGCATGAACATTCTATGAAATGATGCGCCGGGTCGGTGATCTTTCGCTTCATTCGGAACGACACGCCGGCGTCCGCGCGAACCGCGGGGGACGTCCCTCCGCCGTGTCCGCCTGCGCGCAAAAAAAGCGGCGGGGTGTGAAGGTGTGTGTTCCCCGCCGCATACGGCGGATACCGCTTTCCCGATCCGATGGGCCGGAACGCCGGTCGTCCGCCGAATGGCAGCACCAAAAGAATGCCCCTTTGGTGTTCCGTATCATAAAACACCGAAGGAGCGTCCGAAGTCCGTACATGAAAAAACATATTGTTTTCGATCAGCCCGCGGGTGTGTCGAAAAGGCGCGTTCCCCCATGACTTCGCCGTTACAGCCGTGACAGGCGTGACATACGTGACAAGCGTGACAAGCGTGACAAACGTGACAAACGTGACGCGCGCCGGGCGAATTGTGAAAAAAAGTGTGTAATTTTTCCGGTTCCTTTTATGCTACGATTTCACCGAAATGACGGCAGCCGCCGAAAGAAAGGACAGAAAGCATGAAAGAACCAGAAGAACGAAACCCTTTTTACGACAATCCGTATCCGGATTTCGCAGATATGCCGGACGTACCGTCCGCTATGGATGACCCGCACGAAGCGGATATCCCGCTCCCGGAGCCTCCCCCGCCGTACGAAGCGGATATTCCGCTCCCGGAGCCTCCCCCGCCGTACGAAGCGGATATTCCGCACCCCGAACCGCCCGCGCCGTCGAAGCCGAAGCCGAAGTTTTCCGCGCAGCGCGCGTCGGACGTCGCCGACGACGAAATCAAATACCTCTGGAAGCCCTACATCCTGCGCGGAGACGTCACGATCATGGCGGCGGCGGGCGGCACGGGCAAGACCTTTGCGCTGTGCGGGATCGCGGCGGAGCTGACTTCCGGCCGCTATCCTTTGAACCCGTTCGAGCAGTTCGCGCCGATGACGGTCCTGTTTATCTCGGCGGAGGACCCGGACTTCATCCTCCGAAGCCGTATGCAGCACGCCGGCGCGGACCTGAACCGTATCTTTATTCTGGACGCGTCCAAAAGCGCCGGGCTGAAGCTTTCCGACGGCTTCGGTCAGCCGCACCTTGCCGATCTTGACGCGCTGATCGCACAGAACAAGCCGGATCTTGTGATCATCGACCCGCTGCACGCCTTTATCGGAAGCGGTGTGAAAATGACGGAGCAAAACGTGATCCGTCCCTTTATGCAGGCGCTTGCCGCGCTTGCAAAAAAGCACGACTGCGCGATCGTGGACGTCGCGCACGTCAGCAAGCGGCCCGCCGGAGCGAACGCGAACGACGCGGTTTTAGGCGCAACGGACATCGTCAACGCGTCGCGTTCCGTGCTCCGCGTGATCTTTGATGAAACGGGAACCGATCCGAACCGGCGTGTGATCGTGCATACGAAATCCAATTATGCCGCGATGGGGATGTCCGTGGCGTTTGAGATCGGCGATGACGGGAACCTCCTCTGGACGGGATTTTCCGACGTGACGCGGAACGATCTCGAGGCCGCCGCAAGAAGCAACCGTTCCCTTTCGGAGCATCTTTCCGTGCAGAGTCAGGACCGCATCGTACGGACGTATACGGTCGACCGGCTCGAAGCGCTTGCAAAGGAACAGGCGGCGCCGAAGACGTTTTATTCCTTTGAAACGCTCAGAAGCTACGGCATCTCCGGAAGGGCGGATATCCTTGCGCAGATTCCCGCACTTTCCAAACGCGGACTCTGCGTACAGTTTCCGAAGGAGGCGAGACGATCCGAACGCGACGGCGGAAAAGCAAAGCGCGGAATCTACCTGATCCGCGCCGGCGCAGAACCCATGTCGGCGCTCTGCTGATCGTTTGTCACGTTTGTCACGTTTGTCACGTTTGTCACGTTTGTCACGCTTGTCACGCCTGTCACGCCCGCCGGTGAAAGCCGCGGGCGAAACGGCTCGCGCACACGCGCGATTATATATTATTGAAAAAGCGCCCGCCCGGTTTGACACCGATGGGCGCAAATGATATGATAATCGAGTACGGTTGTCTTTCAACCGAAACTATTTGTTTCAGGAAGGAATGTGCATGAATCATCTGACAGAAAACATTCGTCACGTCACCCTGGACGGCGAATCCCTTCGCATCGAACAGGTCGTTGCCGTCGCGCGTTTTCACGCGCGCGTTTCGCTCTCCCCGAAGACGTTTGAACGCATCGACGCGTCCCGCGCGCTGGTCGATAAGATCGTCGAGGAGGGCCGCACGGTATACGGGATCTCGACCGGCTTCGGCGAGTTCTCTAAGATCACGATCAGCAGCGACAAGAGCGCGCAGCTTCAGCAAAACCTGATCCTAAGCCACTGCGTCGCCGTCGGCGAGCCGCTGAACGAGGAGACCGTCCGCGCGATGATGCTGCTTCGCGCAAACGCGCTTTCGAAGGGCAATTCGGGCATTCGCCGCGAGATCATCGAAACGCTGATCGGCATGCTGAACAAGGGCGTGACCCCGGTCGTTCCGGAGCAGGGCTCTTTGGGCGCTTCCGGCGATCTTGCGCCGCTTGCGCACATGGCGCTGGTGCTTTTGGGCCGCGGCGAAGCGACGTATCGCGGCAAGCGCATGAGCGGCGCGGAAGCGATGGCGAAGGCGAAGCTTCCGACGTTCCGTCTGCTCGCGAAGGAAGGGCTTGCGCTGATCAACGGCACGCAGTGCATGACGGCGATCGGCACGCTCGCGTGGTACGATCTGAACCGCGCGGCCGCGCTTGCGGATATCACCGCCTCGATGACGATGCAGGCTTTGACCGGTCTTCTTTCCGCGTTCGATCCGCGCATTCACGCGGTGCGCCCGCATGCGGGGCAGAGCCTCGTCGCAAAGAACATGCGCACGATCTGCGCTGGCAGCCCGTCGATGGAGCGCAACAAGGGACTCCGCGTGCAGGACGCATACGCGCTCCGCTGCATCCCGCAGGTTCACGGCGCGGTGCGCGACGCGCTCGCGCATGTCCGTAAGGTTTTGGAAACCGAGCTGAACTCCGTTACCGACAACCCGATCCTGTTCCTGGACGACGAGAGCGTCATTTCCGGCGGCAACTTCCACGGCGAGCCGATCGCGCTGGTCATGGACTATATGTCCGCGGCGGCCGCGGAGCTAAGCAACATCTCCGAGCGACGCATGGAGCGCATGGTAAACCCGGCGCTAAGTAACGGCCTTCCCGCGTTCCTCGCGCCCGACGGCGGCATTAACTCGGGCTACATGATCTGCCAGTATTCGGCGGCGTCGCTCGTCTCCGAGAACAAGGTCTTTGCGCATCCGGCGAGCGTCGACTCGATCCCGTCCTCCGCCAACCAGGAGGATCACGTTTCGATGGGCACGACCGCCGCGCGCAACTTCCGCCGCATCGTGAACAACCTCTACTCCGTGCTCGCGTTCGAGCTGATGGCGGCGGTGCAGGGCATCGACCTGCGCGCAAACGTCGAGCTGAGCCCGGCGCAGCAGGGCGTATACGACAAGGTCCGCGCCGTCGTGCCGTTCTACGCGAAGGACGAGGAGATCCACCCGATGATCGAAGCGATGAACAAGCTCATCCGCACCGGCGCGATCGAGAACGACGTGAAGCTCGCGCTTCCCGATTTTCATTGATTTATAAAAGGAGGATTCTATGGACTGCGTATTGAAGCTGGACCGGCTTCCCGAAAAGAAGCCCTTTATCGAAGGCATTCGCCGCGCGCCGCGGCGCGATTCCGTGCTCACCGAGCACGATATGGAGGTCGCGCTCAAGAACGCGCTGCGCTACATTCCGGAGAAGTTCCATGCGGAGCTTGCGCCGGAATTCATGGAAGAATTAAAGACCCGCGGCCGCATTTACGGCTATCGCTTCCGTCCCGAGGGACGGCTTTGGGGCAAGCCGATCGACCAGTACGAGGGCAAGTGCATCGAGGGCAAAGCGTTTCAGGTCATGATCGACAACAACCTCGACTTCGAGGTCGCGCTCTACCCCTATGAGCTCGTCACCTACGGCGAGACCGGTCAGGTCTGCCAGAACTGGATGCAGTACCTTCTGATCAAGCAGTATTTGAAGGAACTCACGAACACCCAGACGCTTGTGATCGAATCGGGTCACCCCTTGGGCGTATTCCGCTCGCACGAGAACGCGCCGCGCGTCATTCTCACGAACGGCTTGATGGTCGGCATGTTCGACAATCCCGCCGATTTCAACCGCGCCGCCGCGATGGGCGTTGCGAATTACGGTCAGATGACCGCGGGCGGCTGGATGTACATCGGGCCGCAGGGCATCGTGCACGGCACGTTCAATACGCTTCTGAACGCGGGCAGACTGAAGCTCGGCATTCCGAAGGACAAGGATCTTGCGGGACGCCTGTTCGTTTCGGCGGGTCTCGGCGGCATGAGCGGCGCGCAGGGCAAGGCGGCGGAGATCGCGGGCGCTGCGGCGATCATTGCGGAGGTCGACTATTCCCGCATCGAAACGCGCTATAAGCAGGGCTGGGTCTCAAAGGTCAGCGACGACCTAAAGACCTGCGTTGCATGGGCGCAGGAAGCGCAGAAGGAAGGAAAGCCTTTGGCGATCGCGTATCACGGCAACGTCGTCGATCTTCTGCACTACCTCATCAACAACAATATCCACGTCGATCTCTTAAGCGATCAGACTTCCTGCCACGCGGTCTACGAGGGCGGCTACTGCCCCGTCGGGATCAGCTTTGCGGAACGCACGAGACTGCTTGCCGAGGATCACGAGGCGTTCAAAAAGGCGGTCGACGCATCCCTGAAACAGCACATCGCGGCGATCGACGAGCTGCACCGCAGAGGAACCTACTTCTTCGATTACGGCAACAGCTTCCTGAAAGCCGTTTACGACGCGGGCGTCAAGTCGATCTGCAAGAACGGCGAAAATGAGAAGGACGGCTTCGTCTATCCGTCATACGTCGAGGATATCTTAGGACCGCAGCTTTTCGACTACGGCTACGGACCGTTCCGCTGGGTGTGCCTTTCCGGCAAGCCCGAAGACCTCGACAAGACCGACGCGGCCGCGATGGACTGCATCGATCCGACCCGCCGCTATCAGGATCGCGACAACTGGGTCTGGGTCCGCGACGCGAAGAAGAACAAGATGGTCGTCGGAACCCAGGCGCGCATCCTGTATCAGGACGCGATGGGGCGTTTGAAAATCGCGCTGCGCTTCAACGAGATGGTGCGTAACGGCGAGATCGGGCCGGTCATGCTCGGCCGTGACCACCACGACACCGGCGGCACGGATTCCCCGTTCCGTGAGACGAGCAACATCAAGGACGGCTCGAACATCATGGCGGACATGGCGACCCAGTGCTTCGCGGGCAACGCGGCCAGAGGCATGAGCCTCATCGCGCTGCACAACGGCGGCGGCGTCGGCGTCGGCAAGTCGATCAACGGCGGCTTCGGCATGGTGCTCGACGGCAGCGAGCGCGTGGATAAGATCCTCTCCTCGGCGATGCCGTGGGACACGATGGGCGGCGTCGCGCGGCGCGCGTGGGCACGCAACGAAAACGCGATCGAAACCTGTCTTGCGTACAACCGCGACAACGAAGGAACCGACTGCATCACGATCCCGCATATCGCGGACGACGCGCTGGTGCACGCAACCGTACTGAACGCATTGAAAGACTAAAGGAGAATAAAACCATGGCAAAATTGATGGAATGCATTCCGAATATCAGCGAAGGCCGCCGTCTCGACCTCGTTGAAGAATTCGCGGAAATCGTCCGCGCCGTTCCCGGCGTGACGCTGATCGACTATTCCTCCGACGCGAGCCACAACCGCTCGGTCTTCACCTTCCTCGGCGATCCCGATCAGGTGATGGAAGCGGCGTTCCGCTTCGCAAAGCATGCGGTCGAAAAGATCGACCTTCGCGTACACGAGGGCGAGCATCCGCGTATGGGCGCGGTCGACGTCATCCCGTTCGTGCCGATCCGCGATATGGATATGGCGGAGTGCGTGGAGCGCTCCAAGGTGCTCGGCAAGCGCATTGCAGACGAGCTGGATCTGCCCGTGTTCCTCTATGAGGAAAGCGCTTCCGCGCCGCACCGCAAAAACCTCGCCGCGATCCGCAAGGGTCAGTTCGAGGGAATGGCGGCAAAGGTTTTGGAGGATCAGTGGCATCCGGATTTCGGCGGCAACCGCATCCATCCTTCCGCGGGCGTCGTCGCCGTCGGCGCGCGTCAGCCGCTGATCGCGTTCAACATCAACCTTGACACCTCCGACGTGTCGATCGCAAAGAAGATCGCGAAGATCATCCGCGAAAAGGACGGCGGCTTCCGCGCGGTCAAGGCGCTCGGCGTCATGCTCGAGGAACGCAACATCGCGCAGGTCTCGATCAACATGTGCGACTACAAGCAGACCCCGCTCTACCGCGTGCTGGAGTTCGTCCGCTTCGAGGCGGCGCGCTACGGCGTACACGTCGTGGGCACCGAGATCATCGGTCTTGCGCCGATGATGGCGTTCGTCGACGCGGCGGATTACTATCTGCAGATCGAAAAATTCGATCCCTTCAAACAGGTATTGGAGTGCCATCTTCTGTGAAACGGGTATTCTCAAACATCGGACAGCTTCAGACGGCGACCGGCTCGGCCGCCGTCTGCGGAAAAGCCCAGAATGAACTGAAAACGCTTTCCGACGCGTGGATCCTCGAAGAGAACGGCGTGATCGCGGCGGTCGGAACCGGCGCGGCGCCGACTGCCGACGAAACGGTCGACTGCCGGAAGAAGCTCGTCACGCCGGGGCTGGTCGACTGCCATACGCATCTCGTGTTCGGCGGCTGGCGCGAGCATGAGCTTGCGATGAAGCTTCAGGGCAAAACGTACCTCGAGATTCTCGCCGCGGGCGGCGGCATTCTTTCGACCGTTCGCGAAACGCGAAAGGCAAGCGAGGACGCGCTGTATGAAAAGACGCGCGATCTGTTCCTTGAAATGCTCGCGTGCGGCACGACCGCGGTCGAAGTGAAGAGCGGCTACGGTCTTGACCTCGAAACCGAACGGAAGCAGCTTCGCGTCGTGCGGCGGCTCAAAGAAGAGTTCGGCGACGTGGCCTCCACATTCCTCGGCGCGCACGCGTTCCCGGAGGGGATGGACCACGAAGCGTATGTGAACTGGCTGTGTGAAACCGCAATCCCCACGATTGCGGAGGACGGGCTGGCGGATTTCTGCGACGCGTTCTGTGACGAAGGCGTGTTTACCGCCGAACAGTCCCTTCACATCTTAAACGCGGGCAAGCGCTTCGGCATGGTCCCGAAACTGCACGCGGACGAGATCAAAGAGATCGGCGGAACGCAGGCTGCCGCGCGTGTCGGCGCGATCTCCTGCGACCACCTCAGTGAAACCGGGGAGGAAGGCATCAAAGCGCTGCGTGACGGCGGCGTCATTGCGGTCATGCTGCCCGCAACCT
Organism: Clostridia bacterium; assembly: GCA_017388175.1. GTDB lineage: Bacteria > Bacillota > Clostridia > Christensenellales > CAG-138 > UBA3792. Next base: position 12,396 of record JAFOTD010000011.1, read on the forward strand.
CGTTCTATCTCAAAAAACCGTACGGCAACTTCCGCGGCATGATCGACGCGGGCGTGCCCGTTGCGGTCGCGACCGACATGAACCCCGGCTCGACGCCGAACCTCTCGCTGCCGTTTGCGATGACGGCCGGCTGCCTCTACGGGCTGCTGACGCCCTCGGAAATGCTGACCGCGGCGACACTGAACGGCGCGGCTGCCATCGGCATGGCGAAAACGCTCGGTACGCTCGAACCCGGCAAGCAGGCGGATCTCGTCGTGTGGGACGCGGACAATCTCGATCAGCTCATTTACCGCTACGGAACCAATCGCGCCGCCGCAGTCTTTAAACGCGGCGTACGCATGACAGGAAAGGAGAACCTATGGAACGCTTAACCGATCTTACCGTAACGCAGTTTACGGATATCCTCGCGAGCGACGCGCCCGCCCCCGGCGGCGGTTCGGTCGCCGCGCTGTTCGGCGCATGCGGCGCTTCGCTTGCCGTCATGACCGCGAACCTCACCATCGGCAAGAAGAAATACGCCGATCACTGGAAGAATGCCGAGGCCGCAAAAACGGTCGGCGAACCTCTGATCGGGCAGTTTTTAAAGGCGATCGACGACGATACGCTTGCGTTCAACAAGCTGTTTCAAGCGATGCACCTCCCGAAGGACACCGACGAGCAGAAGGCCGCACGCCGCGCCGCCATCGAGGAGACGACCAAGGAAGCGGCGAACATGCCGTTCCATACGCTGAGCCTCTGCGAGCGCACCGTTTCCGTGCTGGAGCAGCTTGCGGGCAGAGTCAACCCGAACTGTGCGAGCGACTTCGGCGTGGGCGCGGCGGCGCTTCTTACGGCGGCGCGCGGCGCGTGGCTGAACGTCAATATCAACCTGCAGGGCCTTTCGGACGAGGCGTTCGTGAGGGATCTTTTCGATCGCGCAAAGGCGATTTACGACGACGTGACCGCCCGCACGGAAGCGCTTTATCACGCGGTCGACGAGCAGTGCCGTCCTGTTTGCAACCAAATCGAGGGGTAATCGGTATTCTTTGCAAACAGAGAAAGGAGCAATGCTTATGAAACGCTTGCTTTGTTTATTGCTGACGGCGCTGATGCTGATCTCCGCCGCAGCCTGTAGCGCGAAGAATCCCCAAACGCAGCCGGAGGAACAAACCGGGAACCCGGCGGACGCACAACCCGAAGCGCAGGACGCCGGGACCGAGGCGCAGCCGAACGACGGGACTGATTCCGCGGTCTCGATCGACGATCTGCCGATCCAGCCGATCGAAAACCCGCCGATCGAGCTGACCGATCCGGTGCAGCCGATTTTTGAAACGGAGGGCAAAACGCCCGACGTGAGCGGATACGGCGATTTTTCCAATCTGCTTTCCGCCGCGATTCTTTCCGGAACGAAGAATCAGAATCTCTCGCCGATCAGCGTGTACCTCGCGCTTGCGATGGTCACGGAAGGCGCAAAAGGCAACACGCAGGCCGAGCTTTTAAAGCTTCTCGGCTGTAAGGACCTTGCGGAGCTTCGCGCCGTCTGCGGCGGCATGCTCGAAACGCTTTCGATCCACGAGGAGAACAGCACGCTTGAACTGCATGATTCTCTTTGGATGGCAAAGGAGATCGACGGTGCGCCGGTCGCGTTCCGGGAGGATTTCCTGAAAGCGCTTGCCGACACGTATCGCTCCGAAGCAAACGCGGTTGAATTCGGAACGCTTTCCGCCGCGCAGCAGATCGCGGACTGGATCAACGAGCAGACCCGAGGCAAGATCGACGTCAAGCCCGAAGCGCTGCATTTCGACCCCTCAACGCTCGCCGTGCTGATCAACACGATCTATCTGAAGGACAACTGGGCGGAGACGTTTGACGAGAAAAAAACGGCGCCCGATACGTTCTACGGAGCCGACGGCGAAACGACAGTCGATTACATGCACCGCTATGATAAAAACGCGGTTATCCGTCAGGGCGACGGCTGGATCGCGTATCGTGTGTACCTTTCCTGGGTCGGTTACGTCACGTTCGTCCTGCCCGACGAGGGCGTGAAGCTTGAATCGCTTCTCGGCTCGCCCGAGGCAATCGACAAGCTGCTGCATGCCGGCATCAATCGGAACTGCGACGTGAGCCTGATGATTCCGAAATTCAAGTTCCAGGATAAGATGGAGCTTACCGAAGTTCTGAAAGCGCTCGGTCTCAAGCTCAGCTTCACCCCCGCCGCGGACTTCTCTGGCATTTCAGATCTGCCCGCCCGCATCGACAGCGTGCTGCAGGAATCGTACATCGGCGCCGATGAAAACGGCATCGAGGCCGCCGCGTACACGATGATCTCGGTCAGAACGACCGCGTATAACCCGGTCGAGCTTGAAAAGATCGACTTTCACCTGACCCGTCCGTTCTTCTACGCGATCGAAACGCACGACGGAACCGTGCTGTTTATCGGAACGGTCACCGAGCCGTCCGTGTCCGGTCAAAACTGAATGATGCGCCGGAGGTTCCGCCTCCGGCGTTTTCAATCGTTATTCTTGGAAACGACAGAAAGGAATATGTGAACATGAAACGGTTTCTTTGCGTGCTCTTTGCAGGCCTGATGCTTCTGGCATGCGCAAAAACACCCGCCGCGGATGAACCCGAACCCGGCGCCGATCCGGTCCCGGCGATCGACCCCTCGGCGCTTCCCGACTTTCCCGTCCCTGAAATCATCGGATATGCGGGCTTTTCGGACGTGCTCTCGGCAAAGCTTCTCAACGGCACGAAAAACAGCAATCTCTCGCCGATCAGCGTGTATCTCGCGCTTGCGATGGTCACGGAAGGCGCAGAGGGCGACACGCAGGCCGAGCTTTTAAAGCTTCTCGGCTGCAAGGATCTTGCGGAGCTTCGCGGCATCTGCGGCGCCATGCTCAATAAGCTGTCAATCAGCGAAGAGAAAAGCACGCTCACGTTTGCGAACTCCCTCTGGATGGACGATCACGACGGACAGCTTTCGTTTTCCGATACGTACCTTCATACGCTTGCCGACGTCTACCGCTCCGAGGCGAACGCGGTCGATCTCAGCAGTACCGAGACCGGCAGGCAAATCGCGGACTGGATTGATCGGCACACGAACGGCAAGATCAAGCCGGCTCCGATGCAGTTCGATCCCGAGACGATCGCCGTGCTGATCAACACGATCTATCTGAAAGACGCCTGGCGCAGCACGTTCAGCGAGGACGCGACCGAGGCCGATACGTTCCATGCGCCGGATCGCGATATGACCGTCGATTATATGCAGCGCAGGTTCAACGATACGACGATCTATAAAGGCGACGGGTATCTCAGGTACGGCATTCCCCTGCGTACCGTAGGCCGCATGACGTTCGTGCTGCCGGACGAAGACGTCTCTCTCGAGTCGCTTTTAGGCTCGCCCGAAAAGCTCCATGCGCTTCTGAACGGCGGCGAGGCGATCAACGCCGACGTGCACGTTATGCTGCCAAAGTTCGAGTTCCGCGACAGGATGGAGCTGTCAAGCGTGCTGGAAGCGCTCGGCGCGAAGCTTGCCTTCTCCGACGACGCATGCTTTTCCGCCATGTGCGACATCCCCGCGAAGATCTCGCGCGTGATCCAGGAATCGTACATCGGCGTTGACGAAAACGGCGTGGAAGCCGCCGCGTACACGATGGTGATCGTGAACGGCGCAACGGCGATGGAGCCCAAGGAGCTGCCGCTGATTGACTTCCGACTCGAGCGTCCGTTTCTCTTCGTGATCGAAGCGTACGACGGCACGGCGCTGTTCGTCGGCACGGTGACCGAGCCCACCGAATCCGCACAGAACTGAAAAGCCGGCTTGTTTCGGAGAGAGCGCACGCGCTCTCTTCAGTCTGTCGAAAAACATCGTTTTTCAACAGACTGGTTATCAGCACCCGCCTATAATCCTCCGGATTTCCGGGCGGCGGGTGCTGCAAGGAGTCAAATTCACCGCACATGTCGCTGAATTTGACGGATTTGTGCGAATGCTCGTTCTCCGATCCCTTCGTGCATGCGTCTGTAACGCGCGGATGCTGCTCGTTCTGTATTGCTGATTCCGACACGCGGACTTTTTTGACAAGCTGGAGAGAGCGTATGCTCTCTCTTTTTTTTCGGAAAATAATTGCGACATTTTTGCGAATCCCGCTATCTAATAAGTAGATGATCATCTGAAAGGAACCGCGTTCTATGAACAGGGAACAAACCGACGCATGGTTTTCGCATGAGGTCGAGTCGATGAGCGACACGCTGTTTCGTGTCGCCTTTGCGATCCTACGCAATTACGCCGACTGTGAAGACGCCGTGCAGAACACGATTATGAAAGCATACCGGAATCTCAACACCCTCCGGGAGCCCGCGTACTTCCGTACGTGGACCGTCCGGATCCTCAAGAACGAATGCTTCGCCGCTCTGAAAAAGCAGCGGACTGTCGTTCCTCTTGCGGAGCAGCCGGAAGGCGCGTATGAGATGGAGGTTCCGGATCTCGATCTGAACCGTGCGTTCGATACGCTTTCCCCCGAGGAGCGGCTGACGGTCACGCTCTACTATTATGAAGGGTACAAAACCGCCGAAATCGCGAAGCTGACCGACGTCAGCGACAGCACGGTACGCAACCGGCTTGCCCGCGCACGCGCCGCGCTGAAAGAAAAACTTACGAAAAGGAGTTTTTGATCATGAAATCCTTTAACAGCCGTTTACAGAATGATCTGTTTCCGAAAAAGCCCGCCGCGTTTGACCGGATGGTCCGCCAAAAGTTGGACGAAGTCTCAAGTCAGCCGGAGGAATCGCAAGCCGCGACCGTTCGGTTCTCCGCCGCGGAGGGCAAGCGGCAGCCTGTGAAAACGCGTTCGAAGCTGTTCGTCCGCATCGGCTCCGTCGCCGTCGCCGCGATTCTCGCGGTCAGCACGCTCGCCGTCGGCGCGATCGCCGTTCTTGCAGGCAAAGAAAAATCGACGCCCGCCGTTCCGGTCGCCGAAACGCCGACCGCGGGGAACACGGTCCCCGCCGCAACCGTCGACGAGTTTTTAGCCGCAATCGCGTCGGACACGACGGTCGTTCTGACCGGCGACGTCTACAATCTCAGCGCGGCGTCCGATTACGGCGTCGGCGGCGGGAACCACTATACGTGGCGCGAGGTGGAGGACGGCTATGAGCTGGTTCTCCGCAACCTTGAACACTTCCGGATCGTCGGTTCCGAGAACGCCGTGATCGAAACCGATCCGCGGCACGCGGCAGTTCTCGAAGCCGAGCACTGCCTCGGTCTGTCCCTCTCCGATCTGACAGTCGGGCATACGAAAAGGCCCGAAAAGTGCAGCGGCGAGGTCATTTGCCTGACCGAGTGCACCGATACGCGCATCGAACGCTGCGCGCTGTACGGCTGCGGCTCATGGGGAATCACTGCATGGTACGGCGAAAATCTGACCGTTACGGGATCCGAAATCTATGAATGCAGCAGCGGCGCGCTTCACATCTGGGAATGCGCGGGCGTTTCCGTGGCCGAAAGCGTCATCCGCAACTGCGGCGGAGGCGGCACGCTCGCCGATCTGATCTATATTCAGGACAGCAACGTCTCCATCCGGAACTGCGATATCTACGAGAACACGACGGAGGGCTCGCTGATCTACGTGGGCGACGCCGAAACCGAAATCTGTCGGATCTCCCTCGTCGGCGTCGACGCGCACGACAACCGCCTCACCCACAGGAGCAAATACGTCCTCGATTTCACCAATCCGGACCCGGACGAAAGCGATCGTATGACCGTTCACGGCTGCTCGTTCCGAAACAACGGCGACAACCGTATCCTGCCCGGAAGCAGCCGCGTGTTCGATCTTGACGGGAACGAGCTTGGCGAGGCGGAGCTTCAGGCGATGACGCTTCAAAGGGACGCTTCCTGATCCCCGTCGGCAGAAAAAGCGGGATTTCCCGGATCCGATGCAGCACGTTTGCCCGCTGATGTGTCTGTTCATACAGAAGGACCGTGCAACCGAACCGCGCGGTAAACGGTATTATAGACAAACAGAGAAAGGAATCTCCCTCTATGAAACGCATTCTTTGTATCTTATTGAACTGTCTGCTGCTTGCGGCATGCGCGAAAACGCCCGCTGCCGTCGTCACGGGACCCGCGGAATCTCCCATCCCGGCGATCGACCCCTCTACGCTTCCCGCGTTCGACGTCCCTGCGGTCAACGGGTACGCGGACTTTTCGGACGTGCTCGCGGCGAAACTGATCGACGGAACGCAGAACCGCAACCTCTCGCCGATCAGCGTGTATCTGGCGCTGGCGATGGTCGCGGAGGGCGCAAACGGCGACACGCAGGCGGAGCTTCTGAATCTTCTCGGCTGCAAGGACGTGACCGAGCTGCGCGGCGTCTGCGGCGCGATGCTCGATAAACTCACCGCCAACGACGAAGACGCGACGCTCACGTTCGCGAACTCGCTCTGGATGGGCGACCGCGACGGCACGCTGAACTTCCGCGAACCGTTCCTCTCCGCGCTTGCCGACACGTACCGTTCCGAAGCGAACGCCGTGAAATTCGGGACCGTAGAGACCTCGAAGCAGATCTCCGACTGGATCGCGGAGCACACGAACGGCAAGATCACCCCGTCCCCGGACGCGATGCAGTTCGACCCTTCCACGATCGCCGTGCTGATCAACACGATCTATCTGAAGACCGCGTGGCGCGATCCGTTCTATGCGGCGGTAACGAAACCCGGCACCTTCCGCGCGCCGGACGGCGATATGACCGTCGATTATATGCAGCAGGGCTTTGACAACTCCTACATCGTGAAGGGCGACGGGTATCTGCGTTACAGTCTGGGCACAGGCGTGGGGTCCATGACGTTCGTGCTGCCGGACGAAGGCGTCTCGCTGGAATCGCTTTTAGGCTCGCCCGAAAAGATCCATGCGCTCTTTCACGACGGCAAAGGGATCAATGCGGACGTGCACGTCAAGCTGCCGAAGTTCAAGTTCTTCGACAAGATGGAGCTGAACAAGGTGCTTGCATCCCTCGGCCTTACGCTCGCCTTCTCCGAGACGCAGGCGGACTTCTCGGCCATGTGCGACGTGCCCGCGTATATCTCGCGCGTGCTGCAGGAATCGTTTATCGGCGTCGATGAAAACGGCATCGAGGCCGCCGCATACACGATGGTCGCGGTGGCGGAGGGCGCGGCGATGGAGCCGGAAGAGCTTCCGAAGATCGACTTCCATCTTGAGCGCCCGTTCCTGTTTGAAATCAAGGCGTCCGACGGCACGGTGCTGTTCGTCGGCACGGTGACCGCCCCGACGCCCGCGGGCGAATAACGACCCCCCTTCCCCCGCTTCCCGCTCTTTGCCCCCTCAAAGTCCGGGAGCATCAAAAAAAGGAGCCGCCGAAAAAGCGGTTCCTTTTGCATTTCCGTTTTTACCGATCCCGATAGAGCGCGACAAGGTTCAGAAGCACTTCGACCGAAAGGTCCATGCCCTCGACCGTGATGTGCTCATACGGCCCGTGGAACGCGTATCCGCCGGTGCCGAGATTCGGGCACGGCAGCCCCATGAAGCTGAGCCTTGCGCCGTCCGTTCCGCCGCGGATCGGCTGAACCTTCGGCGTAACACCGGCAAGCTCCATCGCCTTTTTCGCGTTGTCGATGAGATGCATGCACGGCTCGATCTTTTCCTTCATATTGCGATACTGATCGCGGACGGAAAGCACGACGGTGCCTTCGCCGTACTTTGCGTTGACGGCGTCGGCAATCTTTTCAAGCGTCGTCTTGCGGCGGCAGAAGCTCTCGAAATCGTGATCGCGGATGATGTACGAAAGCTTCGCCTCCTCCGTTGTGCCGGAAAGATCGGTCAGGTGCCAGAAGCCCTGATACCCTTCCGTATCTCGCGGAGTTTGTCCTTTCGGAAGCTGTTCGTTGATCTCGCAGGCGACCAATAAGGCGTTAATCATCTTGTCCTTCGCTTCGCCCGGATGGATGTTAAAGCCGTGGATCTCGAACGTCGCTCCCGCCGCGTTGAAATTCTCATATTCCAACTCGCTCTCGGCGCCGCCGTCGCAGGTGTAGCCGAATTCCGCGTCAAACCGCGCAACGTCGAAGTGATCCGCGCCGCTGCCGACCTCTTCGTCCGGCGTAAAGCAAACAGAGATCTGCCCGTGCGGAGTGTTTTCCGAAATGATGCGTTCGAGCATCGTGACGATCTCCGCAACACCCGCCTTGTCGTCCGCGCCTAAAAGCGTCGTTCCGTCGGTCACGATCAGCGTGCGGCCTTTTAAAGAGGGCAGATGCGTAAACTGCGCGCTCGTCAGCGTTCTGCCGCTCGTGCCGAGCACGACGTCGCCGCCGTCGTAATTTTCGATCATGCGGGGACGCACGTTCTCGCCCGAAAAGTCCGGCGCGGTGTCCATGTGCGCAATGAATCCGATCTTCGTTGCGTTCTCAAATCCTTCGGAAGCGGGCAGGTGCGCGTACACGTAGCACATGCCGTCAACCGCGGCGTCCTTAACGCCGATCGCCTTCAGCTCCTCGACCAGCAGGTTCGCGAGATCAAACTGGCGCGCCGTGGTCGGCACGCTCGTGCTCTCCTCGTCGCTCGTCGTATGCACGGCGACGTATTTCAGTAACCGTTCGTAAGCTTTCATGTCATACTCCTTTCGGGATTATCCTCGGTTGCCCATAACCTTGACGGTAAACCGGCGCGAGCGCGGACCGTCAAACTCCGTAAAGTACACCGCCTGCCACGTGCCGAGCACGGGTTCGCCGTCGTCGATCATGATCGTCACGCTGCTGCCGATGACGCTCGCCTTTAAATGCGCCGCGCTGTTGCCCTCCGCATGGCGGAACTCCGCCCGATCCGGATACGCCTCATTCAGCGCAAACAGCAGATCGTTCTTCACGTTCGGATCGGTATTTTCGTTGATCGTCACGCCCGCCGTCGTGTGCGGACAATACACGGTCAGCATTCCGTCGAACACGCCGCTCTGCCTGCAGGCGTCGCGAACCTGTTCGGTGATATCGATAAAGCCCTCCTTCGGGGTCTCCAAACGGTATTCGTAAAGCATAATGCGCCTCCCTTCTCTTTGGCTTTATTGTACCATCTTGCGGATGAACAAGCAAGCATGAAAAAAGGACGACGCAGAGTCGTCCGTCAATATACGCAATCAGCTTACGACGTTCGAAAGCCAGCCAAGCCCGGTTTCGCGCAGCCACGCGATCGCCGCTTCGATGGGGCCCTTCAGCACGCCGAGCATCACCAAAACGGCCAGAATCAGCACGATCGCGAGCACCAGAATCAGGCTGCACCAATACGAACGCGCAAAGTTCCGGCGGTTGACGTTTCTGCCGGCGAAGGAGAACACGATCAGCAGAATCAACCCCACGACCGGGATCAAAAACAGCAGGCCGTATCCGAAATACGCCCACGGACTCAGCGGACGATACTCCTTCGGCAGCTCGGGTTCCGGTTCCGGTTGGAAAAGCGGCTCGTTCTGGTCTTCGACCGCGGGAATCAAATGCGGCTGATCCTCCTCCCGACCCTGCTTCCGTCGGGGACGAATCTCTGACGGTTCCGGCTCCTGCCCCTCGAAATCCGGCTCCCCGAAAAGCAGCGGTTCCGGCACGGGCTCCTCAAAAGCCGGTTCCGGCTCCGGCACGGGGTTTTCAGAAACAGGCGGCGCGTAAGCGGGCTCGGGTTCCGGTTCCGGCGCGTAAGCGGGCTCGGGTTCCGGTTCCGGCGCGTAGGCGGGCTCGGGTTCCGGTTCCGGCGCGTAAGCGGGCTCGGGTTCCGGTTCCGGCACGTAAGCGGGCTCGGGTTCCGGTTCCGGCGCGTAAGCGGGCTGCGGCGCAGCGTCGCGACCGCCGACCTTGTGTCCGCAGGCATAACAAAACTTGGCTTGCGGCGGCAATTCTTTTCCGCAATTTCCGCAAAACATCTGAATTCCTCCTTGCACGCATCATTGATTCTATATGAAATTATATACAAGAATTGCTCTCGTGTCAACGGAAAAACACGTCGGATCCGGATGCGCGTCTGCAAAGCTGAAAAATCTTTACAAAAGTAAAGAAACTGTTGAAACCTGTCGAAGGAAATGTTAAAATACCCTTGTGTTTACACAGAACAGGAGGATCGGGGGATCTTCTCATCAATAAGGGGGCCGTATGATACCGGAAACATTTCAGGTTTGCTATGACAAGCTCTGGAAACTGCTGTCCACCCGAAAAATGAAGAAAAAGGATTTGCAGTTGAAAACGAAACTGAGCTCCGCGGTCATCGCAAAGCTCGGCAAAGGGATGCCCGTGCATCTCAACACACTTCTGAAGATCTGCAGCGTGCTGCACTGCTCGCTGGATGACATCGTGGACGTCAAAGCGACGATCCCCGACCTGGCATGAGGTGACGCGCATGATGCAGGCAATGAGACTGAACGGCGCGTTATACGCCGGCATGATTTCGAGCGGCGCAGATCACTTAGGGTGCTACCGCAAAGCGGTCAACGATCTCAACGTATTTCCCATTCCCGACGGCGATACCGGCGACAACATGCTCGCAACGGTGTATTCCGGCGCGGACGCGGTCGACCGTGAAGAAGACGCAGACCTTGCAACCGTCGCAAGCCGCAGCGCGCACGGGATGCTTTTAGGCGCGCGCGGAAACTCGGGCGTCATCCTTTCGCGTATCTTCTCCGGCATCAACAAAGGCTTTGAGGGCGTGGTCGAAGCGGACGTGGACATCGTTTCAAAGGCGATGGAATGCGGCGTCAAAGAGGCATACCGGGCGGTTCCCGTCCCGGTTGAAGGCACGATCCTCACCGTTTTTTCCGACGGCGTACGCTACGCGAACGGACGCATCACGCCGGATTCTACGCTGCGCTCGTATTTCAACGATCTGCTCGGCGAAATGCAGCGCTCTCTCGAACGCACGCCGGAGCTTCTGCCGGTTTTGCGCGAGGCGGGCGTGGTCGATTCCGGCGGCGCGGGACTCATCTATATTTTCGAGGGCATGCGCCGCTCGCTGAACGGCGAAACGGTCGAGCGCACGGAAGAACACACCGAGACTAAGAAAGCCGACCTCGACGCGTTCGGCGCGGACAGCGTGCTCACCTATGGCTACTGCACCGAATTCCTGCTGCGTCTCCAGACCGCAAAGGGCGATCCGGATGCGTTTGACCTGCCCGCGTTCATCGAATACCTGAACAGCGTCGGCAATTCGGTCGTCGCGTTCCGCGAGGGGACGATCTTAAAGGTGCACGTGCACACGATGCGCCCCGGCGATATCTTAAACCGCTGCCAGCGCTTTGGAGAGTTTCTGACGCTCAAGGTGGAGAACATGTCGCTTCAGCACAACGAAACTACGCTTCCCGAAGTGACCGTCACGGTGCCGAAAGCGCGCAAGAAGGTCGGGATCGTCGCGGTCGCCGCGGGCGACGGGCTCAGGGAAACGTTCTATTCGCTCGGCACGGACGTCGTGATCGACGGCGGACAGAGCATGAACCCGAGCGCGTCCGATTTCCTCGACGCGTTCGATCGGACGAACGCCGACACGATCTTCGTATTCCCGAACAACGGCAACGTGCTTTTGACCGCGAAACAGGCGAAAGACCTCTATCCCGCCTCCGATATTCGCGTGATGAACACGCATTCGGTCGGCGAGGGCTATGCGGCGATCTCGATGATGGACGCCGAAACTTCCGATCTCGACGCGGTCGAGCGGGACCTCGACGAGGTGATCGGCTCGGTCACGACCGGGTTTGTGTCCCGCGCAAGCCGTAACGCCGAAAAGGACGGCGTGCACGTGCGCTCCGGCGATTTCATCGGGTTCATCGGCGACACGATCTACGTCAACGACCGTGACGCGGCCGATACCGCCATGGCGCTTTCAAAGGCCATGCACGCGGAAAACTGCGGCGTCCTGCTTCTGCTTGCGGGACTCGACGCCAACCCCGAGGAGGCGGACAGCCTTGAAAAAGCACTCGCGAAAGCATATCCCAGAACGGAGGTCATCCGCATCGACGGCGGACAGCCTGTTCATCAATATATTTTAGTAGGAGAGTAAAACCATGCTGACACTGTTTACCGACACCGATACCGACTTTACCCCGGAAGTTGCGAAGGAATACGGCTACCGTCTGATCTCCATGCCGTACGCCATCGACGCGAAAACGATCTTCCCGTACGAAGACTTCGACGTGTTCGACGCCGACGCCTTCTATAATTCCCTGAGAAGCGGCGTGCTTCCCACGACCGGCGGCATTTCCAAGGAGCGGTACCTGAACTATTTCCGTCCGGAGTTTGAAAAGGGCAACGACATTTTCTACGTCCACTTCTCCGCAAAGATGACCGTCACTTTCAACGCGATGAACGAAGCGGTCGAAGAATTGAAAAAGGAATTTCCGGAGCGGAAGTTCTACGCGCTCGATACCAAAGGCATCACGATCGTCAGCTACAACATCGTCCGCGAGATCGGCGACATGTTCAATGCCGGAAAGACCGTCGAGGAAGTCCTTGCGTGGGGGGATCGCGAGATCCTGCATTTTGCGCAGTACTTCTTTGCGGACGATCTGAAGTTCTTCAAGCGCAGCGGGCGCGTCAAGGGCATTGCCGCGACGATGGGAACGCTTCTCGGCATTCGCCCGATCATCTGCATGAACGACGAGGGCGAAATGATCAGCATCGGCAAGGAGCGCGGCAGAGCGAACGCAATCGACCGCCTCGTCCGTGCCGTCGAAGAGCTCGGCGACGACGTCAAGAATCACCGCATCGTGATCGGTCACACCGGCGCGCCGGACATTGCGAAAGAGATCGAGACGGCGCTGCGCGCGCGGCTCGGCGACGATCTCAACATCGAGACCGTGATTACGAACCCGACCGCCGGCGCGCACTGCGGTCCGAACGGCGCGGGCGTCAGCTTCCACGCAAAGAGACGCATCTGACCGGAGGGCGGTATGGTTACGATCAAAGAGGTCCGGTCCGGAACGGAACAGAGGGCTTTCCTCGAATACCCGCTTGATCTGTACCGCGACAACCCCTGTTTCGTGCCGCCGCTGTACGGCGACGAAAAAAAGATCTTCTCGAAGGACTATATCTATAACGACACCTGCGAAACCGGCTACTGGCTCGCGTATCGCGGCGAGACGGTCGTCGGACGCATCTCGGCGATCCTGCAGAAAGCCTCGAACGAGAAGAATCATGAAAAGCGCGTGCGCTTCACCCGCTTCGACGCGATCGACGATCCTGAGGTCGCGAAGGCGCTGTTCGGCGCGGTCGAGCAGTTTGCCCGCGATCGCGGCATGGACACGGTCTGCGGTCCTCTCGGCTTTTCCGACCTCGAACGCGAGGGACTTCTGGTCGAGGGATTCGATCAGCTTGCCACGTTTGAGGAGCAGTACAACGCCGAATATTACGGCAGACTGATCGAAGGCTGCGGCTACGAAAAGGAAGTCGACTGGCTCGAATCCAAGCTTCACGCCCCCGCGCCTGAGACCGCGGCAAAGCTCAAAAAGCTCTCGGAACAGGTATTGAAAAAATACGACCTGCACATCGGCGAGGCAAAGAACGTCAACGATTTTCTGAACCGGTACAAGGACGGCTTTTTCGATCTTCTGGACGTCGCGTATGAAGGGCTGTACGGCACGGTTCCGTTCACGCCCGGCATGAAAAAGATGATGATCGACAATTTCCGCCTGATCATTGACCTCGAGCACGTCGTTTGTATCCTCGACCAAAACGATAAGGTCGTCTGTCTCGGGCTCTGCTTCCCGTCGATCGCGAAGGCGGTGCAAAAGAGCAAGGGGCATCTGACCCCCGCCGCGCTCGTCAGGCTTCTGAAGGCGATCAAGCGGCCGAAGGTCATCGACCTCGGACTGATCGCGGTCGCGCCGGAATACGTGAACACCGGCATCCCCGCCATTATCGCTTCGGGGCTTGCCGAAATGCTCGCCGATCCGAACATCGAGTACGCGGAGACGAACCTGAATCTCGAGGATAACCTCCCGATCCGCAACCTCTGGAAGCGGTTCAACGCGGTGCAGCACAAGCGCCGCCGTTCGTACGTTAAAAAGCTGGATTGACAGAAAACAGAAATGCCCCGCAGGAATGCGGGGCATCAGCTTGTCAAAAAACCTTTTGACAAGCTGAGCAGGCTGTTGGGAAGGGTGGCAGAATTCGTGTTTTCACGATGGAGCTATACTGAAGTATGCGACTGAGTGAAAACACGAATAGTTTGCGACGAAATAATAAAAAGAAAGGGCATTTTTCTGCCCTTTCATCCTGCAAGTGTTCATTTGAAACATATCGCCGCAAACGGTCTGACCCCTTTTACGACAGCCTGAGAGCGGTATCAAACCGCTCTTTTACGTTTATACGGGTTTCAAAACAACCGCAGCGCGTGCGTTTCTGCTTTGTACGCTTCAAAGCCCTCCTTGCGCGCCTGATGCTTGTCCGCCATCGGAATGCTGACGATCAAAAACATCGCGGTGTTCAGAACCGCCCCGAGCAGAAGCTGCCAGACGCCGCCGAGCGCGGCGATCGACGCGAGCGCAACGCCCCACCACATCAGTATTTCGCCCAGATAGTTCGGATGCCGCGTATGCTTCCAAAGCCCTTCACGGATGAACCCCGTGCGGTGCGTTCTACGGAAGCGGTGAAGCTGCCAGTCGGACAAGCCCTGTAAAACGGTTGCAAACAGCGAGAGCAGAATTCCTCCAAGGCACAGCGGGTTCCAAGCCGCGCCGCGCTCGATCGTGACGACGGCGGGCAGCGTGACGCAGTATACCACGAGCGTCGGAAACAGGTGAATGCCGAAAAAGTTGACGAAAGGATAGAGCTTTCCGGTCTTTTCGCGCAGCATCGTATAGCGCCAATCCTGATGCTCGAGATCGCGGAACGTATACGCCCAGTTCGCGGTCAGCCGCACGCCCCAGATCGAAACGACAAGCAGCAGCGCCGCGCCGATCGGCGTGAGCCCGCTCCGCAGCGCAAAGCCCGAAAGGATCACGATCGGCTGTACGCTCCAGTACGGGTCGTAGACCGACGCGTTCTGAAAGATGACGCTGAACGCGAACACGAACGCGGTCGCCGC